>CANPWM010000004.1 GCA_947584295.1 uncultured Oscillospiraceae bacterium
GTATTTGGCCTCTGTCTCCGCCAGGGCCCGCTGATCCCGCCGGAAATAAAGCTCCACGATGTCCGCGTCCTCCACGTTACCCGCCTCCTTCTTCCTATGTGTCTATGTGTGGCGCGCCTTAGGGCTTTTTTTGCCCTCACCCATATAGTCACGTTTTTTTCCGAAAGGTTTCGATTTTTCTTGATTTTTCTTATTATACCATAAAATTTTTGATTTCGCGGTATATTCGCCACGTTTTTCGGTTCCGGCGTAAGGTGACGGGAGTCGAACGGCAGCGCCTTTCGTCTATTTTTTGCAAGATTAATCATGCAAAAATTCAATTTTATCTGTATTGACCATTGACAATACCGTTTTAAACCAGTAAAATGATAGCCGATAACGGCAAGGGCGTCGCGGGCTTTTGCCCGTGATGGTTCAGGCCGTTATTTTTTGATCCTTTTATATTCTGTTTTGTTGAAATTTTATTTTATGGAGGTTTCATAAATGAAGAACGCGTATCTTATCAGCGTCCTTGAGACAGTGAAGAAGCGCAACCCCGCCGAGCCGGAGTTTATCCAGGCCGTCACTGAGGTTCTGGAGACGCTGGAGCCTGTCATTGACAAGCGCCCTGATCTGGTGGAGGCCAACGTCCTGGAGCGGCTGGTGGAGCCTGACCGGCAGATCATCTTCCGCGTCCCCTGGGTGGACGACCAGGGCAAGATCCAGGTCAACCGGGGCTACCGCATCCAGTTCAACGACGCCATCGGCCCCTACAAGGGCGGCATCCGTCTCCACCCCTCCGTGTACATCGGCATCATCAAGTTCCTGGGCTTTGAGCAGATCTTCAAGAACAGCCTGACCACCCTGCCCATGGGCGGCGCCAAGGGCGGCTCGGACTTTGACCCCAAGGGCAAGAGCGATAACGAGGTCATGCGCTTCTGCCAGAGCTTTATCAATGAGCTTTACCGCCACATCGGCAAGGACATCGACGTTCCCGCCGGGGACATCGGCACCGGCGCGCGGGAGATCGGCTATATGTTCGGCCAGTACAAGAAGCTCACCGGCGAGTGGTCCGGCATCCTCACCGGCAAGGGGATCCCCTACGGCGGCTCCCTGGCCCGCACCGAGGCCACCGGCTACGGCCTCTGCTACTTCACCGACGAGATGCTCCGGGCCAACGGCAAGTCCTTTGAGGGGCAGACCGTGGTGATCTCCGGCTCCGGCAACGTGGCTATCTACGCCCTGCAGAAAGCCACCCAGCTGGGCGCCAAGGTGGTGGCTATGTCCGACTCCAACGGCTACATCTATGACCCCAACGGCGTGGACTTCGCCGCCGTCAAGCAGCTGAAGGAGGTGGAGCGCAAGCGCATCAAGGAGTATGTGGCCACCCACCCCCAGGCCGAGTACCACGAGGGGTGCAGCGGCATCTGGACTATCCCCTGCGACATCGCCCTGCCCTGCGCCACCCAGAACGAGATCGACAAGGCTTCCGCCGAGACCCTTGCCAAGAACGGCTGCTACTGCGTGTCCGAGGGCGCCAATATGCCCTCCACCCCCGAGGCCATAGAGGTGTATTTCGCCAATAAGATGCTCTACGGCCCCGCCAAGGCCGCCAACGCCGGCGGCGTGGCTACCTCCGGCCTTGAGATGTGCCAGAACAGCGCCCGCCTCAGCTGGACCTTCGAGGAGGTAGACGGGAAGCTCCACGACATCATGAAGAACATCTTCGCCGCCTGCGACTCCGCCGCCCGTGAGTACGGTATGCCCGGCAACTACATGGCCGGCGCCAACATCGCGGGCTTCCTCAAAGTCGCCGAGGCCATGAAGGCCCAGGGCTGCGTGTAAAAGTTATATATTTTAGAGGGGGGCTTGTCCCCCCCTCCTTTTTTATAGAAGAGGAGATATCAGGCGGGAAAACCGAGCCTTTCCTGGAAAGCAACCGAAAATTGACAGATTGTAACGCGGATGCGGTTGCTTTTTTTCGGAAGATGGTATATTATAACATGAAAGGAGATAAAGAGATGTTATCGGAAAAACTGATCGCGCTCCGAAGGGAGAAAGGTCTTTCCCAGGTCGAGCTGGCCGAGGAGCTTAAAGTCTCGCGCCAAGCTGTCTCCCGATGGGAAACGGGCGAGGCCGCGCCGAGCCTGGAGAATTTAAAGTGCTTAAGAGATCTGTACGACGTGTCTCTTGATTATCTGGTGTGCGACGTGGAGAGGACGGAGCAGCCCGCTCCGCCGCCGGAGATCGAGCCGGAAACCGTGGCGGTGGAGAGCGTCGCCGCGCCCACCCGCTCACCCGGCGTACTCCTTTCCCTCGCCCTTTCCTCCGCCGCGCTTGCCATCGCCGTTCTGACGGCAGTTCTTCTCCTGTTCCGCCCGGCTTCTATATCCAAAGCGCCCCCAGACCCGCTTGACGGCCTTGGCACCTCCGAATATGTTACAGGGGAGAACGGAGAGAAACTTGAAAAAATAAACCTTGACAATTACAACGTGTCCTTTTTTTCGTTCAAACCTCTTGAATCAATAACGGAAGAGTCGTCTGAATAACATGAGAAAACTGTTAGGAACAATAGCCATTATTATTTCATTATCGTTTTGCCTTGGAATCCCGGTCGCAGCCGTTGAGGCAAGGTCTCCGGGAAGTGTTATGTCAACAGCCAGATTCAGCTTTGCCGTTCCGGCCAACTCCTGCAAACAGGAAAGCACTGGATTCAACCTTGATGCAGGGGAGAAAGTGACCGTAAAGGGATCTGTTTCTCCAATTTCCGCAAACGTGAAATACGGGCTTGTCACTCCAGACGGTATGTTTTGCGGTATTTCCGCCAAAGACGGAATCCTTGATTATACATTTACCATCGAAAAAAGTGGAACATATTGTTTTGCCGTCTTAAACAACTCCTCCGTCATCGTCAGCGTGAGCGGGTATATCAACTACTGAATGTTCACAGCAGCAGCGGCGGAGTGTAAAAAACGGCGTGGATGGGCGGATCCGGCGCACGATCATGGGAGGTGATAGGCGACACATTTTTATTCGGTTCGGGAATGTACGTCAGAAGGCTTACAGGATCATTAAGTCAAATACAGAAAAGGCGGTGTAGTTATGTCAAAATCGTGGAGGATCTTCTGGTTTTCGATATGCGTAGTTATAGAGGCAATTATGCTTGCCTATGTTCTGAAATATCCAAATATGATCTATCCCTTTTCACATGTTCATAAGTTGGGCTACGAGGAATGGGTGGCGACTATCGCCCAAAAGGAACGCTATCCCGACTATCGCGCGGCTTACGATTTCGCTCGTTATTTCCGCATCAGCGTCGCAGGTATATTGACTGGGGGTATTGTCCATTCATTGATCGCGTCCAGACGGACCGGCCTGAATATAAGAAAAATGATTGGCGGCCTCATCATACTTCTTTGCTATATCCCCGTCTTCTTTATAACAAAATATGTTAAATTGTTTTATGCGTGGATGCTCTTCGCACCCGTTCAGTTTGTTTTGTTTGTTCTTTTATTTATGCTTCTGTGCGACTGGCGTCAGGCGGCGAATGCCACTGCTGTGCAATAGGAAATAATGCGGTCAGCCCATGCGCGCCGTCGTCGTCGCGGAAGTCGCGATACCTCGCCTCCGCGCAAGCGCGAAGGCTCAGTCGCGGACTTCGCTCCGCCTCTCCCCACCGGGCAGCGGCCCGGCGGGGCCCCATTAGCATACTTGCGCGACAAAAGGGATTTTTTCCGACGTACATGCCGCCGGAAAAAATATCAAATTTGCGTTTTTTGACAAACTGCGCTGGGGGCGGACTGCCGCCCCCAGCTTTTTATCTCTTTCCACCATTGAATAATTTGCACGAACAAAACGGGCGGATTGCAAATCCACTATGTATAACTCTCCAAAAAGACGAAATTTGCAATTTTTACGGTTGACATATGGCATTTGCGGCCATATAATAGCGCGTGTAAGGGCGATGGTGCTTTTCCGGGAGGAAGCCATTGCCCTTTTTGTGAATGTATGATATAATCCCATCACTGTATATCCTTATTCTATAAGCCGAAAGGAGCTTTCCCATGAGTAAGTACACCAAGGAAGACATTATCCGTTTAGTGGAGGAGCAGGACATCGAGTTTATCCGTATGCAGTTTACGGACATCTTCGGCCAGCTCAAGAACGTGGCCATCACCAAGAGCCAGATCCAGAAGGCGGTCAACAACCAGATCATGATCGACGGAAGCTCCATTGAAGGCTTCACCCGTATCCACGAGTCCGACCAGTACCTGTATCCCGATCTGGACAGCTTCACCGTTCTGCCCTGGCGGCCCCAGTACGGCAAGGTGGCGCGGCTTATCTGCGACGTCTATAACCCCGACGGCACCCCCTTTGTAGGCGACCCCCGCGGCGTTTTGAAGAAGGCGCTGAAGCGGGCCGCCGATATGGGGTACAGCTTCAACGTGGGCCCCGAGTGCGAGTTCTTCCTCTTTGAGACGGACGACGAGGGCCGTCCCACCACCAAGACGGGCGACGAGGCCGGTTACTTTGACCTGGGGCCTCTCGATCACGGCGAGGGCACCCGGCGGGAGATCTGCCTGAACCTGGAGGCCATGGGCTTTGAGATCGAGGCCAGCCACCATGAGGTGGCCGCCGGTCAGCATGAGATCGACTTCAAGTATGACGAGGCCCTCAGCGCCGCCGACAAGATCATGACCTTTAAGCTGGCGGTCAAGACCGTGGCCCAGAAGAACGGCCTCCACGCCACCTTTATGCCCAAGCCGGTGTTCGGCATCAACGGCTCCGGTATGCACACCAATATGTCCCTCTTTAAAGACGGCAAGAACGTGTTCTACGATCCCAGCGACGCCCGGGGCCTTTCCAAAGAGGCGTACAGCTTCATCGCGGGCCTGCTGGCCCACGTCCGGGGTATGGCCGCCGTCACCAACCCCCTGGTCAACTCCTACAAGCGGCTGGTGCCCGGCTATGAGGCCCCCTGCTATCTGGCCTGGTCCGCCTCCAACCGCTCCGCCCTTATCCGTATCCCCGCCGCCCGCGGGCAGTCCACCCGCGTGGAGCTGCGTTGCCCCGACCCGTCCTGCAACCCCTATCTGGAGCTGGCCTGCTGCCTGGCCGCCGGTCTGGACGGCATCGAGAAGGGCATGACGCCCCCGGCGGAGATCACCGAGAACATCTTTGCCATGGATCGCAAGACCCGCCACGCCCACGGCATACACTCCCTGCCCGGGAACCTCAGCGAAGCCATCGACGAGATGGAGAAAGATGAGCTTATTTGCCAGACACTGGGCGAACACGTGGTAGAGCAGTACATCCAGGGCAAGCGCAAGGAGTGGGACGCTTACCGTACCTACGTCTCCGACTGGGAGATCGACAAGTACATCGTCACCTATTAAAACCGGCTTGAAGGGCCGGAACGGCCTTTCAAGGCCAAGGGATCTTTCGCAGGGCGCAGCCTGGCGAAAAGCAGTTGATTTTGGATCTTGGGGCGGGCTTGACGCCCGCCCTGATTTTGTTGGGGGGTGAAAACCCATGATCCGCACAGTCGTCGCCTTTGAGAAGGACGATTCCCGCAACAAGATCGCGGATATGCTGGAGAGGGCCGGTGTGACGGTGCGCTTCCGGTGCCGGTCAGGCGCGGAGGTGCTGAGGGCCGTCAAGACCATGGGCTCCGGGGTGGTCATCTGCGGCCACAAGCTGGCGGATATGCCGGCGGAGCATCTGGCCCACGATCTGCGCGGGCAGGCCAAATTCCTGGTTCTGGCCAAGCAGGCGCAGCTTGAGCTTCTCAGCGACCCGGATATCTTTAAGCTTCAGATACCCATCTCCGCCGCGGAGTTGCGGGGGAGTGTTAATATCCTTATCCAATTGGACGAGATCTCCTCCCGGGATCAGATCCCGCAGCGAAGCGAGGAGGAGCGGCACGTCATCGCCAAGGCCAAGGAGCTTCTGATGGAGTCCCGCGGCTTTACCGAGGCCCAGGCCCACAAGTATTTGCAAAAGCGCAGTATGGAAACGGGCGTGAAGCTGGCGGAGACGGCCAGGCAGATACTTGAGATGTAGCCTGCAATCTTGTCAAAAGCACAGATTCGAGCATTTTTCCGGCGGCGGGTACGCCGGAAAAATATCCCGCGCGTTCCCCTTGCCGGGAAAAGCCCCGGCGGGCTTTTTCCGACAGTCCACACAAGGATGTGATGGTTATGAAAGATTTGAACCAACAGCGCAAGGCGGGTCTTTACGATCCGCGCTTTGAGCATGACGCCTGCGGCATCGGCGCTATCGTGAACCTGCGGGGCGTGAAGTCCCACAGGACGGTGGACGACGCTCTGAAGATCGTGGAGCGTCTGGAACACCGAGCCGGGAAGGACGCCACAGGCGAGACCGGCGACGGCGTGGGCATCATGCTCCAGGTGAGCCACAGCTTCTTTAAAAAGGCCGCCGCCAAGATCGGCGTTGAGCTGCCCGGCGAGCGGGACTACGGCGTGGGAATGTTCTTCTTCCCCCGGGATATCGTCAAACGCTCCCAGGCCATGCGGATGCTGGAGATCATCGCCGCCAAGGAGGGGCTGGAGCTTTTGGGCTGGCGCGATGTGCCGGTGGATCCCTCCATTCTGGGGAAGAAGGCCCTGGACTGTATGCCCTACATCGCCCAGTGCTTTATCAAAAAGCCGGACAGCGTGGAGCGGGGCCTGCCCTTTGACCGGCTCCTCTACGTCATTCGCCGGGAGTTTGAGCAGTCCAACGACAACACCTATGTGCTGAGCCTCTCCAGCCGCACCGTGGTCTACAAGGGTATGTTCCTGGTGCATCAGCTTCGCCGGTTCTATCCCGATCTGCAAAGCCCGGATTACAAGAGCGCCATCGCCCTGGTCCACTCCCGCTTTTCCACCAACACCAACCCCAGCTGGGAGCGGGCGCACCCCAACAGGCTTATCCTGCACAACGGAGAGATCAACACCATACGCGGCAACATCGACCGTATGGTGGCCCGGGAGGAGACGATGCACTCGGAGATACTGGATCCGTACATGGATCGGATCCTGCCCGTGGTGAACCCCTCCGGCTCCGATTCCGCCATGCTGGACAACACCCTGGAATTTTTGATGATGAGCGGCATGGATCTTCCCATGGCCGTGATGCTCCTCCTGCCCGAGCCCTGGCGGCACTCCGACGCCGGGGAGAGCGAGAAGCAGGATATGTACCACTATTACGCCACCATGATGGAGCCCTGGGACGGCCCCGCGGCTGTCCTGTTCTCCGACGGCGACAGGGTGGGCGCTGTCCTGGACCGCAACGGCCTCCGGCCGGCCCGGTACTACGTCACCGACGACGACACGCTGATCCTCTCCTCCGAGGTGGGTGTCGCCGACGTGGACGAGAGCCGCGTCAGGGAAAAGGGGCGGCTCCAGCCGGGGCGTATGCTGCTGGCGGACACCCTGGAGAAGCGCATCGTCACCGACGAGGAGCTGAAGGCACGGTACGCCGCCTCCAAGCCCTACGGCGAGTGGCTGGACGCCAATCTGCTGAAGCTCCGCGATCTGCCTATCCCCAACAAGAAGGTGCCGATCCACACCCAGGATCAGCGGGACCGGCTCTACAAGGCCTTCGGCTACACCTACGAGGACGTGCGGAGCATCATTCTCCCCATGGCCCGCACCGGGAGCGAGCAGACGGCCTCCATGGGTACGGATATCCCCCTGGCGGTACTCAGCGAAAAGCACCAGCCCCTGTTCAGCTACTTCAAGCAGCTCTTCGCCCAGGTCACCAATCCCCCCATCGACGCTATCCGGGAGGAGATCGTCACCGATACCACCGTCTATGTGGGTTCCGACGGGAATCTGCTGGAGGATAAGCCGGAGAACTGCCGGGTGCTGGAGATCCACAACCCCATTCTCTCCGGCGTTGATATGCTGAAGATCCGCTCCATGTCCAAGCCGGGCTTTAAGGTGGAGACCGTCTCCATCCTCTACTACAAGAATACCCCCCTGGAGCGGGCCGTCGAGCGGCTGTATATCGCCTGCGACAGAGCCTGGCGCGGCGGCGCCAACATCATCATTCTCTCCGACAGGGGCGTTGATGAAAACCATGTGGCGATCCCCTCGCTGCTGGCTGTCTCCGCCATGGAGCAGTATCTGATCCGCACGAAAAAGCGCACCGCCGTTTCCGTCATTTTGGAGTCCGGCGAACCCAGGGACGTACACCATTTCGCCACGCTCTTAGGCTACGGCGCACGGGCCGTCTATCCGTATCTGGCCCACGAGTGCATCGCCGAGCTTATTGAGAAGTCCATGCTGGACAAGGACTTTTACGCCGCCGTGGACGACTACAACGCCGCCGTCCTGCACGGCATCGTGAAGATCGCCTCCAAGATGGGCATCTCCACCATACAGTCCTACCAGTCGGCCCAGATCTTTGAGGCGGTGGGCATCCGGCAGGACGTTATCGACAAGTATTTTACCAACACCGTCTCCCGGGTGGGAGGCGTGGGCCTTGAGGAGATCGGCGAGGGCGTGGAATACCGCCACTCCCACGCCTTTGATCCCCTGGGGCTGGGGGTGGATCCGACGCTGGACTCCACCGGCACCCACTCCCTCCGCTCCGGCGAGGACAAAGAGGATCATATGTATAATCCCCTCACCATTCTGACCCTCCAGAGGGCCACCCGTGAGGGCGACTATCAGCTCTTTAAGAAATATTCCGAGCTTGTGGATTCCGACGCTGTCCCCCACACCCTGCGGGGCCTTCTGCGCTTTGACTACCCGGAAAAGGGCGTTGACATCGACGAGGTGGAGAGCGTGGACAGCATCGTTCGCCGCTTCAAGACCGGGGCCATGTCCTACGGCTCCATCTCCCAGGAGGCCCACGAGTGTCTGGCGGTGGCTATGAACACCCTCCACGGCAAGTCCAACTCCGGCGAGGGCGGCGAGCTGCCGGAACGGCTGGGGACGATCCGGGGTTCAGCCATCAAGCAGGTGGCCTCCGGGCGCTTCGGCGTTACCAGCGAATACCTGGTATCCGCCCAGGAGATCCAGATCAAAATGGCTCAGGGCGCCAAACCCGGCGAGGGCGGGCTGCTCCCCGGCGGGAAGGTGTACCCCTGGATCGCCAAGACCCGCTATTCCACCCCCGGCGTGACGCTGATCTCTCCCCCGCCCCACCATGACATCTACTCCATCGAGGATCTGGCGCAGCTCATTTACGACCTGAAATCCGCCAACCGTTACGCGGACATCGCCGTGAAGCTGGTGAGCGAGGCGGGCGTGGGCACCATCGCCGCGGGCGTGGCCAAGGCGGGCGCGCAGACGGTGCTGATCTCCGGCTACGACGGCGGCACCGGCGCGGCCCCCAAGACCAGTATCCACGACGCGGGCCTGCCCTGGGAGCTGGGCGTGGCCGAGACGCACCAGACGCTTGTGCAAAACGGCCTGCGCCGCCGCGTCCGCATCGAGGCCGACGGCAAGCTGATGACGGGCCGGGACGTGGCTATCGCCTGTATGCTGGGGGCGGAGGAATTCGGCTTCGCCACAGCGCCCTTAGTCACCCTGGGCTGTGTGATGATGCGCGTCTGCAACCTGGACACCTGCCCCATGGGCGTCGCCACCCAGAACCCGGAGCTGAGAAAACGCTTTTGCGGGAAGCCCGAATACGTGATGAATTTCATGCGTTTCGTGGCCCAGGAGCTGCGGGAGATCATGGCGAGCCTTGGCATACGCTCGGTCGATGAGCTTGTGGGCCGCACGGATCTTTTGAAATTCCGTGAAAAGCAGGTCACCCACCGGGCGGCCAGCGTGGATATGTCCGCCGTGCTGGGCGGGGCCTATTCCGTCCCCCAGCACTTTGAGCCGGAGGCCGTCTACGACTTTCAGCTGGAAAAGACCGTGGATCTGAGCAAGCTCCTCCCCGGCCTCGATCTCCAGAAGAAGTCGGGCCGCATCAGCGTGGAGGTGGGCAATACGGATCGGGCCTTCGGCACGATCTTAGGCTCTGAGATCACAAGGCTCTACAAAAACACACTGCCGGAGGACGCCTTTACGGTGGATTGCCGGGGCGCGGGCGGACAGTCCTTTGGGGCCTTTATCCCCAGGGGGCTGACGCTGAACCTGACAGGCGACTCCAACGACTACTTCGGCAAGGGCCTCTCCGGCGGCAAGCTGACGGTGAAGCCCCCGGAGGGCGTGAAATACAGGGCCTGTGAGAACATCATCATCGGCAACGTGGCCCTATACGGCGCCACGGCGGGCAAGGCGTTCATCGCCGGGCTTGCCGGGGAACGCTTCGCCGTCCGCAACTCCGGCGCGTACGCCGTGGTGGAGGGCGTGGGCGACCACGGCTGTGAGTACATGACCGGCGGGCGCGTGGTGGTCCTTGGCCCCACGGGCAAGAACTTCGCGGCGGGTATGTCCGGCGGCATTGCCTACGTTTGGGACGGCAAGCGGGATCTCTACAAGCGGGTGAACAAGTCCATGGTGGAGCTGGAGCCGGTCACGGAGAAGCACGACATCGAGGAGCTGCGCGCGCTTATCGAGGAGCATCTGAAGGCCACCGGCTCACAGCGCGCCAGGGAGATTTTGGACGATTTCAGCCGGAACATCGGACTCTTTAAGAAGATCATGCCCCGGGACTACGACCGTATGCTCCGGGCCATCAGCCAGTTTGAGGAGCGCGGCATGAGCCACGAGGAGGCCGCCGAGGAGGCCTTTTACCTGATCACGAGAGGGGGCGCGCGGTAATGGGAAAGCCCACAGGATTTCTTGAATACGATCGGCGCGTCAACCCCTCCCAGTCCCCCGCCCAGCGGGTCAAGCACTGGAACGAGTTCCACCCGCCTCTTGACCTTGCCCAGCGGCAGGAGCAGGCGGCCAGATGTATGGACTGCGGCGTTCCCTTCTGCCAGTCGGGTATCCGTCTGGGCGGCGGCTATACCGGCTGTCCCCTGCACAACATGGCCCCTGAGTGGAACGACCTTGTCTACCACGGCAATTTTGAGGAGGCGTACAAGCGCCTGCGCAAGACCAACAACTTCCCCGAGTTCACAGGCCGGGTCTGCCCGGCGCTCTGCGAGGCGGCGTGTACCTGCGGCCTCCACGGTGATCCTGTGACCGTCCGGGAGAACGAGCTTTTTGTGGTGGAGAAGGCCTACGAGCTGGGGGCCGTCAAGCCCCAGCCTCCGGCGGTGCGCACGGGCAAGCGCGTCGCCATCGTAGGCTCCGGCCCGGCGGGCCTGGCCGCGGCGGATCAGCTCAATCGCCGGGGCCACACCGTCACCGTCTTTGAGCGGGCCGACCGGGTTGGCGGACTGCTGATGTACGGGATCCCCAACATGAAGCTGGAGAAATCCGTCATCGAGCGGCGGGTACAGATCATGAAGGACGAGGGCGTGGAGTTCAAAACCGGCGTGGACGTGGGACGGGACTTCCCGGCGGGGGGCCTGACCTCCGTTTTTGACGCGGTGATCCTGTGCTGTGGGGCCAAGAACCCCCGGGATCTGAAGATACCCGGCCGGGAGGCCAAGGGCGTACATTTCGCCGTGGACTATCTGACCGCCGCCACAAAGAGCCTGCTGGATCCGAACCGCAGGACCGGCGGCATCAGCGCCAAGGATAAGCAGGTGGTGGTGGTCGGCGGCGGCGACACGGGCAACGACTGTGTGGGTACGGCGATCCGTCAGGGGTGTGCCGGGGTCGCGCAGCTTGAGATGATGCCCCGGCTCCCGGAGGCCCGGGCGGAGAACAACCCCTGGCCCGAATGGCCCCGGGTGGAGAAGACCGATTACGGCCAGCAGGAGGCCATCGCCCTCTTTGGACACGATCCCCGGCTCTACCAGCGGACGGTGAAGGAGATCCTCGCCGATGAAAACGGCGCGGTGAATGAGCTTGTCACCGTGTCGCTGATGCCCCGGCTGGAGAACGGCAGGACGGTGATGGTGCCTGTGGAGGGTTCCGAGGAGCGCCTCCCCTGCCAGCTTCTGCTGATCGCGGCGGGCTTTGTGGGCGCTGAGAGCTATATCGCGGAGTCCTTCGGCGTGGAGACGGACGCCCGTGGCAACATCGCCGCCTCCGGCGGGTACAAAACGTCCAATCCCAAGATATTCGCCGCCGGTGACGCCCGGCGGGGCCAGTCCCTGGTGGTACACGCCATTGCCGAGGGGCGCGGCGCGGCCATGGAGGTCGATGAATTTCTGATGGGGTATACGAACCTGATCTGAGATCGGTTCAGAATTTATCTTTGTTAAATGAAGCGAGGGTGCTTTCGTTGAAGCGCCCTCGTTTTATTTATAGATCCAACCGGATCCCGCCGCAACGGTGAGACGGTCTTCGGCTGAAAAAAACATTTTCAGGAGGAAACAAAAATGGATATGTCTGTATGGTACTTAGTGGGGGCTGTTCTGGTGTTCTTCATGCAGGGCGGCTTTGCCATGGTGGAGACGGGCCTGACCAGGGCCAAGAACGCCGGCAACATCATCATGAAGAACCTGATGGACTTCTGCATCGGCACTGTGGTGTTCTCCCTTTTGGGCTACGGCATCATGATGGGCGAACATGTGTTCTTCGGCCTCATCGGCAAGCCCAACTGGCAGCTCTTCACCGATTTTGACGGCGCTGACTGGCGCAGCTTCGTGTTCCAGCTTGTGTTCTGCGCCACCGCCGCCACCATCGTGTCCGGCTCCATGGCTGAGCGCACGAAGTTCTCGTCCTACTGCATCTACTCCGCCGTCATCTCCCTGGTCATCTACCCCATCGAGGCCGGTTGGGCCTGGGGCGGCGGCTGGCTCTCCAAGCTCCAGTTCATCGACTTTGCCGGTTCCGCCGTTATCCACATGGTGGGCGGCTGGACAGCCCTGATCGGCGCGGCTATCGTAGGCCCGCGTATCGGCAAATACACCAAGGACAAGGACGGGAAGACGAAGGTCAACGCCATTCCCGGCCACTCCATGACCCTGGCGGCCCTGGGCGTCTTTATGCTCTGGTTCGCCTGGTACGGCTTCAACGCGGCGGCCGCCGCTGATGTCACGGAGATGGCGCAGATCTTGGGTACCACCACCATCGCCCCCTCCGTGGCTACGGTGGTCTGCATGATCTACACCTGGCTGCGCACGGGCAAGCCCGACGTCTCCATGTGCCTGAACGCCTCCCTGGCGGGCCTTGTGGCCGTCACCGCCGGGTGCGCCAGCGTTGACGCCATCGGCGCCGCCGTCATCGGCGCGGTGTCCGGCGTGCTGGTGGTGGAGTCCGTGAACTTCATCGACCAGAAGGTGAAGATCGACGACCCCGTTGGCGCCTTCTCCGTCCACGGCGTCCACGGCCTGTGGGGCACCATCGCCGTCGGCCTTTTCGCCTGCAATGAGAAATACGGCACCAAGGGTCTTTTCTACGGCGGCGGCTTCCGTCAGCTGGGCGTGCAGTGCCTGGGCGTGGTGTGCATCTTGGCCTGGACCATCGTCACCATGTTCCTGGTCTTTAAGATCATCGAAAAGACCAACGGCCTGCGCGTAAAGCCCGAGGAGGAGATCGAGGGCCTGGACATCGCCGAGCATGGCCTGGTATCCGCCTATGCCGACTTTGTGACGCCTCAGAACCTCAGCGTCTACTCCCTGGGCGCCTCCACCATTCCCACGGAGGCGGTGGCCAAGGCCGATGGAAACGTCCCCGTGGAGGCCGCTGTACCCGTCTATGGCCGGAAGTCCGACTCCAAGCCCGGTGAGAAGATCAGCAAGGTTGAGATCATCATGAACATGAACCGCTTCGAGCCGTTGAAGAACGCCCTGGAGGAGATCGGCGTCACCGGCATGACCGTCACCAACGTCATGGGCTGCGGCATCCAGAAGGGCCAGAGCCGCTATTACCGCGGCGTCCCCGTGGAGATCCAGCTTCTGCCCAAGGTGCAGGTGGATATCGTCGTCTCCAAGGTTCCCGTCAGCGACGTTATCAACACCGCCCGGAAGGTACTCTACACCGGCAACATCGGCGACGGCAAGATCTTCGTCTTTGACGTGGAGAACGTGGTCAAGGTGCGCACCGGCCAGGAGGGCTACGACGCGCTCCAGTAAACCCGCCTGTATTCTTCCCAATTTTCTCTGTATGGGGGCCGGCATTTTGCCGGCCCCCTGCTCTTGCATTTGCGGCGCTTTCGCGGTACAATGGCGGTATGAGGTGATCCCATGATTATCGACTTCCACACCCACACCTTCCCCGACGCGCTGGCCCCCCGGGCCGTGGCCGGAATGGCCGCCGCGGCGGATATGATGCACTACTCCGACGGCACCGCGGCCGCCCTCCTGGCCTCTATGGCCCGGGCCGGTATCGACGCCGCCGTTCTGGCCCCGGTGGTCACAAAGCCCCATCAGACCGGGGACATCAACCGGGCCGCCGCGGAGGTCAACGCCGCCTTTCAGGGGCGCGGCCTCATCTCCCTGGGCGGCGTCCACCCGGACACGGAAGACCCGGAAAAGGTGCTGGAGGGCCTGGCCGCCCGGGGATTTCCCGGCATCAAGCTCCACCCGCTCTTTCAGGGCGTCCCCATCGACGACGAGCGCAACGTCCGCCTTGTGGAGATCGCCGCCGCCCTGGATATGATCGTCCTGATCCACGCCGGTTCCGACCCCAACTATCCCGGCCTGGACTACGCCTCTCCCCGGCGGCTTCTGCGGCTTTTGGAGCGCGTTCCTCACAAGAAGATCATTCTGGCCCACATGGCGGGCTTCGCCGACTGGGACGAGGCCGAGGCCCTGTGGGGCGCGCCCTGCTATATTGACACCGCCGTGGCCCTGGGCCCCTGGCGGCGGCGGGACGGACAGCTCTCCCCCGCCCGCCCTATGGACGGCGATAGATTTGTGAGGGCCGTTCGGACCCACGGGGCGGAGCGGGTACTTTTCGGCTCGGACAGCCCCTGGTCCGACCAGGGCGAGTCCCTGAGCGCCCTTCGCGCCTCCGGCCTTTCTGACAGCGAGCTTTCCGCCATATTGGGCGGCAACGGGGCGAGGCTCCTGGGTTGGGAGGGGTAAGATGCAAAGACTATATATCGTCCGCCACGGCGAGCCGGACTTCCCCGGCGGGGTATGGCTCTGCATCGGCTCCGGCACCGACCTGCCCCTGGCGCTCAGGGGCAGGGAGCAGGCCGCCGCCCTGCGGCCCTATTTTGAGGCCCGTCCCGTGGCCGCCCTCTGGGCCAGCCCCTTGAACCGGGCCGTGGAGACGGCGTCGCTGATGACCGGGGGGAAATATACGATCCATACCCATCGCGGCCTGCGGGAAGCCTACATCGGCGAGTGGGAGGGCCTGTCCCCGTCGGAGATACGCCAACGCTTTCCCGGCTCGTGGGAGAAACGGGAGGCCGATATGTCCATTCCCCCCGGCGGCGGGGAGGACTACGGCGCGGCGGGCGCGCGCTTTGAGGCCGCCCTGCGGGAGATTTTAGCCGCCGCCCATGGGGACGTGGCCGTGGCCGCCCACCAGGCCGTCACCTGCGGTTTTCTCTGCCGGCTCACCGGCACGCCCCTGTCCCGCTGGCCCGATTTCGCCCACGACTACGCCACCGTGACGGAGCTTGCCTTTGAGAACGGCGCTTTTTCGCTTCTGAGCTTCGGGAACAGGACGTAATACTAATATCTATTTAAAAGGAGACACCGAGCGGCGAGGATTTTTCGTGTCAGGCAAGGAAGATGCCACAGGGAATACTGTATGTATTCCCAAGGCGGCTGACGCAGCATGGCGCGAAAAAGACCGGCGCGAATGTCTTATTTTAATTAGATATTAGTATAAATCCCGCCTGTCCGAGACAGGCTCATGCTGACATCGTCAAATCTGAAGGAGGTAATTTTCATGCCCTTTATTAACGCCAAGATCTCCCTGCCCCTGGACGGGGCCAAGAAGGAAGTCCTCAAGACCCGCTTTGGCAAGGCCGTGGCCCTGATCGGGAAGCCGGAGAGCTACCTGATGGTGGACATCGAGGGCGGACACGACCTGTGGTTCGCCGGAAAGAAGCTGGAAAAAGGCGCTTACGTCTCCGTCTCCGCCTTTGGCAGTCCCTCCAGGACAGGCTGCGCCAAAATGGCCGCCGAGCTGAACAAGATTTTAAACGAGGAGCTTGCCATTCCCGGCGACAGCATCTACATCACCTTCCACCCGGTGGACACCTGGGCCTGGGACGGAAGTCTGTTCTGATGCGTTTATCCGCAAACTGTTCAGCCCATCCGGCAAAACCCGGATGGGCTGAATTTGCATGTGCCTGTCACCAAATACGTTATTGAAAGCTGACCGCCGCGCCGCCCACGGTGAGGCTCTCCACCTCCTCCGTCGGTATGGGCTTTGCGAAGCTCACCGTTCGAACAATCTCGTCATAGACGCCTCCCCACTGATCATCGGCCATCCAGCCCTCCGCCGCCGTAGGCTCCGAGCCGTCGCGGAGTGTTATGGATATCTGCCCCGCCGTGCCGCTTTTGCCCCGGAGGGTGACCCCGATATCCGAGAGGAACACGGACGCCTCGCCCACCGTCCCCTCTTTCAAGGGCAATGTTTCCACGTCGGAGACCAGCACCCAGCCCGTCTTACTGTTGATATTATTGAACATGGAGGTAAACGTGGAGGTATCAAGTGTGATCTCATGAGTGGTGTCTACGGTGTACCCGGACCCGTCGGCAAAGACAAACTGCTCCCCCTGCTCGATTTCCGTCTTGTCCTCCATGGGGAATCTCTCGATGGGGATTCTCTCCGTCCCGAAGGCCCCGGTGTTGATGGAGACGCTCACCTGCGAAGGGCCGCCGCTGAATCCCGAATTTAAGATTCGGTATTCCAGCATCAGCGTCCCCGTGTCCCGGTCAAAGCCCAGGATCTCCGGCGGGTAGCCTACGCTCATCTCCACCCCCTCGCCGCTGTCGTAGAACATACAATAGCTGAGAGCGTTTCCTTTTGTCAAGTACAGCTTACCCCCGCTTGCCACAACGTCGTTATAGACACTGCTCAACCGGTCGCCCTGGGTATCGCGCACCGCCACATGGACTACCGCAATGTACCCGTCGGTGAGCGCGGAGTCTATCCACGCCTCGACGCCGTCGTATACGGCCATGTTCTCCCCGCCGGGCTCCATATCCTGCTTGATCCCGCTGAAATCGCCCCACAGCCGCTCCCGCAGCTCCGGGCTGGCCGCCAGGGTGACACCCGTCAGCAGGCAGAAGCTCAGCGCCGCCGCCAGCGCGGCCCGCAGGGGCCGGAAGAACCCCCGGCGCGCCGGTGCCTTACGGCCGTCCTCCAATGCCGCGTCCAATATCCGCTCCCGGGCCTCCCCGGACAGCCTCAAGTCCGAAAACGCCCTCTCAAAAGCCTCGTTTTTCACAGGTTTTCCTCCTCCTTCAAAATGTCCCGCAGTTTTTCCCGCGCTCTGGCGAGCCGCGACCTGACCGTGGCCTCCGGCGCGGACACCAGCCGCCCGATCTCACGGGTGGAATATCCCTCGTAGTAAAAGAGATACGCCGCCACCCGGAGCTTTTCAGGAAGGCCCATCACCGTGTCCAGAAGCTCCCGGCTCTCCGGCGCGTCCGGCCTCTCGGGTACCTCCTCCACGGGTATGTTGCGCCTGTACCACCGCGCGGCCCTGCGGCACTCGTTGACGGTGACGCGGATCAGCCAGAAGCGCGTATGCTCCTCAGACGCGAAGACCTTGTCCGTCCGCCACAGCTTTAAAAGCACCTCCTGGGTCACGTCCTCCGCGTCCTCCCTGCGCTTCAGGGCGCTGAACGCGACCCGGAACACCATATCGCCGTATGTCTCCACGATCCCGGCAAATTCCCGGTGTGTCACCGTCTCACCTCTTCTCTCTTTCCGAATGGCCCATTCATACCTAATATCCACGGGGGGAGGAAAATGTTCCGTGGGAAATCAAAAAAATTTCCCCCACTGTGAAGTGGGGGATATCCTCAGCTCAGAGGATCGTCACCTGTTTTTCCTTATCAAAGCCGTGGGGCTCCTTTTCCGCGGCCTTGCGGCCCACGGCGATGGCGATCTGGAAGGCATAGCCTTCGGGGAAGCGAAGGGCCTTGGCGTACCGCTCCCGGTTCTCGCCGTCCATGGCGGCCTTGAGACAGCCCAGGATCACATTGCCCAGGCCCAGCGCCTCGGCGGCCAGGGCGATGTTCTCCACGGCGATGCCCGCGTCCACCGCCGTCCAGCGGAAGTCCCGCTCGCCGCTGATGACGATGACCGTGGGCGCGTCGTACCAGAAGTTCATCGTTGGCCTCGCCCGGCCTCCCATGGCCTCCTGAATGTCAAAGAGCAGGGGATCCTGCCCGTCCATGACGGTGAAGTGAAGCTCCTGGCGGTTGGTGGCCGTGGGGGCCTGGAGGCCCGCCGTCAAAAGAGCGTCCAGCTCCGCCGGGGTCAGCTTTTCCGCCGTGTAGCCCCTGGTGGAGCTGCGGGCGGCGATGGCTTTCATAACGTTCATGTTATACCTCCTGAATAATTTAAATTCGGCCCGTAAGCCGGGGATCTATTTTAAAACCACCTTCATGAAGCTCTTTTTGCCGCGCCTCAGCATGACGCCGTCGCGCAGCTCCGCCTCCGTGAAGGTCTTGCCGATGTCTGTGACCTTGACATCACCCGCGGTGACGCCGCCCTGCTGGATATTCCGGCGGGCCTCGCTCTTGGAGGCCACAAGCCCGGCCTTCACCAGCAGCGTCATGATGTCCGCCGCGCCGTCAGTAAGGTCGGCCTCCGTCAGCTCCACCGTGGGGGTCTGGCCGCCCTCGCCGCCGCCGAAAAGGGCGCGGGCGCTCTGCTGGGCCTTTTGGGCCTCCTCCTCGCCGTGGACAAGCTTCGTAAGCTCAAAGGCCAAAATCTCTTTGGCGGTGTTTACACGGCTGGTGTTGACCCACTTCTCCATCTCGGCGATCTCGTCCAGGGGCAGGAAGGTCAGCATCTTCAGGCACTTGATAACGTCCGCGTCGCCCACGTTGCGCCAGTACTGGTAGAAATCATAGGGGCTTGTCTTGTCGGGATCCAGCCACACGGCGTTACCGGCGGTCTTGCCCATCTTGTTGCCGTTGGAGTCCGTCAGGAGGGTGATGGTCATGGCGTGGGCGTCGCGGCCCAGCTTGCGGCGGATAAGCTCGGTACCGCCCAGCATATTGGACCACTGGTCGTTGCCGCCGAACTGCATATTGCACCCGTAGTGCTGGAACAGGTAGTAGAAGTCGTAGGACTGCATGATCATGTAGTTGAACTCCAGGAAGGAAAGGCCCTTCTCCATGCGCTGTTTGTAGCACTCGGCCCGGAGCATATTGTTGACGGAGAAGCAGGCGCCCACCTCCCGCAGAAGCTCCACATACTTGAGATCCAACAGCCAGTCGGCGTTGTTGACCATCTGAGCCTTGCCCTCGCCGAACTCGATGAACCGCTCCATCTGGCGCTTGAAGCAGGCGGCGTTATGCTCGATGTCCTCCCGGGTGAGCATCTTGCGCATATCCGTGCGGCCGGAGGGGTCGCCGATCATGGTGGTGCCGCCGCCGATGAGGGCGATGGGGCGGTTGCCCGCCATCTGGAGGCGCTTCATCAAGGTCAGCGCCATGAAATGCCCCGCCGTCAGGCTGTCCGCCGTGCAGTCAAAGCCGATGTAAAAGGTGGCCTTCCCGGCGTTGATCATCTTTCTGATCTCTGTCTCGTCGGTGACCTGGGCGATCAGGCCCCGGGCCACCAGCTCTTCATAGATTTCCATTTCTTTTCTCCTTATCGTTACTTGAATTGTTGTCCGTATTACGGTTCCTCATGCTCCTTGCCGTCCCCCGGCTCCATCAGGCGCTTGCCGCAGAAGGGACAGCGGGGGTCGTCCATGTCGTGCATGGTGCCGCAGTGGGGGCAGGGGATCTGTGCCATGGCGCCGCCGTTTTCCTCCGCCTGATCCGTCTTGCCGGAACCCTCGGCGGCGTAGAACTCCATCTTGTGGCACCGGTCGCACACATATACCTCCACGTCATAGGCCCCGGACATGAGATTGCTCCACTCCCCCAGGAAAAATCCCATTTTCCCTTTTTGCAGGTACTCCCGGCCCGCATAGCTCATGTGGCCGCCGCAGCGAAGACACGTCTCTTTATCCATAGCTTTTCACGCCCCTTTCCAAAAAATAAGCCCTCCGTCCCCTTTTGCGGGGACAGAGGGCGTTAAGGTGCGGGTTCGGCTCCCGTCACCTTTATACGCGGTACCACCTCTGATCGCGGTATCCTCGCGGATACCGCCTTACGGGGTTCATGACCCCACGCGCTGTACCGGGCGCACCCGTCGAGGGCTACTGAGGAAACCCGTTCACCCCGCCGCTCCGGGCCGTATTCACTCCGGCGTCCCCTCCCCCTTCCACCGAACCGGGGTCTCTCTGCGCGGGACAGTCCGGGCTACTTGCGCCCTTCATCGCGTTGACAGATAGATTCTACTATCGAAAATCGGATTTGTCAATTCTATTTTTGGTTTATACGGTTAAATTTTGGTCACTTCACGGCCGTTTTCCTGTTTTCCCTCTCCCGCCGCCCTGCCCCTGGCAGCGGCTGACAGGAGCTGATTTATTGATGCTCCGCGTAGAACTTTTTGTAATTTTGAAGGTTATAGGCGATGAGCGCCGGGGTGTCCAGGCCGTAGGGACACCGGGAGGCGCAGGCGCGGCAGTGGACGCAGTCGGCCATCTTCATGGCCTTTTCGTGGAAATCGTCGGTCATGTACTGCTGCCAGGGGGAGCGCAGAAGGAGCATATCCAGCCGCGCCATGGTGAAGATCTCGATATTCGCGGGGCACGGCAGGCAGTAGCCGCACCCCCGGCAGAAGGAACCGGCCAGGGCCTTCTTCTCCCGCTCCAGCTCCGAGCGAAGCTCCGGGGTCATCTGCGGCTCGGCCTCCTCGGCCTCGACCCACTGCCGGAGCTGATCCTCGAACTGGATACCCCAGATGGGTACCACGTTGTCAAACTGGTTCATGAACGCCCGGCACAGGGTCACGTTGGTGAGCAGTCCCCCGGCCAGGCCCTTCATGGCGATAAAGCCCATGTCATGCTCCCGGCACTTCCTCACCAGCTCCAGCTCCTGCTCCCCGGCCAGATAGCTGAAGGGGAACTGGAGCGTCTCGAAGTGGCCGGACTCGATGGCCGCGTGGGCCACGGCGAGGCGGTGATTGGTGATGCCGATATGGCGGATATAGCCCTTCCTTTTGGCCTCCGCCGCGGCGGCGTAGGGGCCGTCGGGATCCGCCGGATCCGGCAGTACGGCGGGGTTGTGGAACTGGAAAAGGTCTATGTACCCGGTCTTCATTCTGTCCAGGCTCATTTCGATGTGCCGCTTCACGGTGGCGTAGTCCCCGCCGCCGCTCTTGGTGGCGATGACGATGTTCTCCCGCACGTCGGCAAGGCCCATGCCGATCTTCTCCTCGCTGTCCGTGTAGGCGTTGGCGGTGTCGAAGAAGTTGATACCGGCATCATAGGCCATTCTGAGAAGCCTCGCTCCGTCCTCCTTGGAGCGCCTCTGCACAGGCAGAGCGCCGAAGGCCGTGCGCGTGACCATAAGCTCCGTTTTGCCAAGTCGAATTTTCTTCATTTCAGGCCCTCCTTATATTTTTCCGCCGCCTCCAGCTGCTCCGCGGCGGCCAGGAGCGTTGTTTTTGTCACATTGTCCCCGCCGGTGAGCCGCGCGATCTCGCCCTGGCGGCCCTCCCGCTCAAGCTTCGTCACGCTGGTGTACGTCCTGCCGCCCTCCACCCGCTTGGCGATGGAGAACTGCTGGTCGGCCATGGCGGCGATCTGCGGCAGGTGCGTCACGCAGATGACCTGCTTGCCCCGGCCTATGACCGCCAGCTTCTCCGCCACCCGCTGGGCGGCGATGCCGGAAACGCCGGTGTCGATCTCGTCAAAGACCATGGCCTCCACCGTGTCCGCCCGGGAGAGGACGGTCTTCATCGCCAGCATCACCCGGGAAAGCTCGCCGCCGGAGGCCACCCGGGCGATGCGCCCGAAGCTCTCCCCGGCGTTGGCCGCCATCAGGAACCGCACCTCGTCGGCCCCCTCCGGCCCCAGCTCTTTTGGCATTATGTCAACCTTAAAGGCCGCCCCGGCCATGCTCAGCTCCCGCAGCTCCCGTTCGATGGCCTGGGCCAGCGCCTGCGCGGCCTTCCGGCGCTTCTGGGAGAGGGTCTCCGCCAGGGCTCTGGCCTCCTTCTCCGCCGAGGCCAGCTTGACCTCCAGCTTTTTCAGCTTCTCGTCGGAGAACTCGATCTCGTCCAGCTCCCGCTTGGCGCTGTCGTAAGTCTCCAGTACGGCCTCCTCACTGCCGCCGTATTTGCGCATCAGGCGCTTTAGGGCGTCCAGCCGCGCGTCCAGCTCGTCCAGCTCCTCCGGGGAGAACTCCAGCCGCTCCCGGATATCTCGCAGCTCCTCCGCCGCGTCCTCGGCGGCGTATTTCAGATCGGTCAGCTTCTGGGAGAGCTGCCCCAGCTCCTCCGACCACCGGAGGGCGTAGGCGATGGTTCCGGCGGCGGACTCGATCAGATTCACCGCCCCGTCGCTGCGCTCGGAACCCATCAGGCACGCCCCGGCGTCCCGCACGGAGTCCGACAGCTTCCCGGCGGCCTTGAGAAAGTCCCGGCGCTTGGCCTTTTCCTCGTATTCTCCCGGCGTGACCCCGGCCCGCCCGATCTCTTTGATTTGAAATTCCAGCATATCCACGCGCCGTTCCCGCTCGCCCTCGTCCAAGGTCAGGGCCTCGATCTCGTCGCGCAGGGCCTTCATGGCCTGATAGGCCGCCCTGTATGCCGTAAGCTCCCTGTCCAGGCCGCCGAAGCCGTCCAGATAGGTGAGGTGCCAACGCTCGTTGGTGAGCCTCTGTCCGTCCCCCTGGCCGTGAATGTCGATGAGCCGCAGGCCCAGCTCCCGGAGCTGGACGGCGGAGATGGGGATCCCGTTGACCCGGCAGGTGCTTTTGCCGTCCTCGGAGATGCGGCGGGTCAGCACCAGCTCCCCGTCATACGTCACGCCGTTTTCCTCACACCAGCCGGTCACATCTGTGCCGGTGAAGGTGGCCGTGACCAGGGCGGATTTAGCCCCGGTGCGCACCAGCTCCCGGCTTGTCCGCCAGCCCAGGGAGGCCTCCAGGGCGTCGATGACGATGGATTTGCCCGCACCCGTCTCGCCGGTCAGGACGTTGAGTCCCGGCCCGAATTCTATATCCGCCCGTTCCACCACGGCGATATTCTCAATATGAAGAAGGGAGAGCATCTTTATACCTCCTGAGCCGGTGGGGCTCCTGTCCTGTTGGGATTGTCCGCCGTCCCGGCGGCCCGTACGGCGTATGAAGATAGATTTTCCGTAAATCGGAAGGCGGGCCGGCCGGGTGTCCGGCCCGTACGGGGGATTGTGCGTTGGACGAAATGATCAATTTATGGGGAAATCGTTGCGTATGACGTTGGGCCGCCGTGGGCGGCGGCCCGTACGGCGTTGTGGGGTGGCCGTTCAGAAATTCGATACACGGGCCGGCCAGGTGTCCGGCCCGTACAGAACATTATGCGTAATAAATCAGGCTTCCGTATAATCGGAGGGAAGGGTTTGGAAGGGGAACCGTCAGGGTTCCCCTTCTGATTCAATCACCCCGCCGCTGTGCGGCGGGTTCCCCGGGGTTCTCCACATAGGGGCCGCGGCCCCTGTGTGGCCGTTTTCAAAAGGGGATTGTCAAGGGGGAAAATCGGAATCCCCCTTGACTCGTCTTTTCTTCTCTTTGTTGCTTTCTCCTCTTTTGACGAGACAAAAGAGGAGAAAGCAAATCCCTCCGCCCCATAAGGGCGGAATCCTTATACCCCCGTCTGGTCAAGACGTTACCCCGCCGCCGGTCAGGCGGCAATCAAATCAGCTTCCGCATACGCCGGCACAGCTCCTCCGCCGCGTCGTCGTCCCGCATGGCCAAAAAGGCCGTGTCGTCCCCGGCGATGGTACCCACCAGGGTGCGAATGGACATCTTGTCGATGGAGGCGCAGGCCGCCGACGCCAGCCCCGGCAGGGTCTTGATGACCACCAGGTTCTGCGCCCGGTCTATGCCCGTGACGCACTGGGAGAAGATCGTCCTCAGCCGCGCCTCCACGTCCACCGCCCGTTCCCGGGGCAGGATATAGCGGTAGCGGCCCTTGGCCGTGCGCTCCCGCGTCAGCCGCAGGGCGCTGATGTCCCTGGACAGCGTGGCCTGGCAGGCGTGGATCCCCTCTTTTTCCAGCTCATGGGCAAGCTCCGCCTGGGTGCCGATGGCCTTTCTCGTTATGATCTCTACGATCTTCTCCTGGCGCTCGTTTCTCAAAGTGACTCCCCCAGCTTACTGCTGACCTTCTCATAAAAGCTCCTGCCGGTGACCCGCACAAGCTTTGTGACGATGGCGGAGCGGCGCACTTCGATCCTGTCCTGATCCTGCAGGGCCACGCTCTCCCCGCCGTCCACGGAGAGGTACGCCGTCTTATTGTCCAGCCTGTGAAGCTCCACCGTGACCGTCCTCTCCGGGGCCAGGACGTAGCTTCTGGCGCTGAGGATATGGGGGCAGACCGGGGTGACCAGCAGGCTCTGGGCCGTAGGCTCCACCACGGGGCCTCCGGCGGACAGGGAATAGGCCGTGGAGCCGGTGGGGGTGGAGACGATCACGCCGTCCCCGTCAAAGCCCATGATCCTGCGCCCGTCGCCGTACACGTTGACGCCGATGACCCTGGCCATGCCCTTGACAACGGCCTCGTTGAGCGCGAAGTCCCGGTACACGGCCCTCCCCTCCCGAAAGACGGTGATATCCGCCATCATGCGGCTCTCCGGGATAAATCTCCCCTCGAAGGCCGTCCTGGCCAGCTCCGCCTCCCCGGCCTCCAGCTCCGCCATAAAGCCCTTATGGCCCAGGTTGATGCCGAGAATGGGGATATCCATGCCGCAAAGGGCCCTGGCCGCCCGCAAAATGGCGCCGTCGCCGCCGAAGGTGACGGCCATTCCGGCCCCCCGCGCCAGCGTCTCCAGCTCGCAGGGCAGGTTCCCCACGGCGCACTCGATGCCCAGGGACTCGGCGATGGCCCTGACCCGCTCCAGTGTTTTAAGCTCAGGATCCCGCTTGGGATTTGCGAATAGTATGATCTTTTCCATCGTCTCACCCGTTCAAGACCGCGTGGGATTCCGCCACCACGGCGCGCACGTCCGCCCGGTTTTCGCAGGGCGCGCTTACCAGATGGCCCAGATACTCAATATTCCCCTCCGGCCCCCGAATGGGGGACCAGGTCATATTCTCCACATAAAACCCGGCGTTCCTGGCGTTGTCCAAAAACGCCTCCAGCACCTCCATGTGCGTCTCCGGCTCCCGGACAACGCCCTTCTTGCCCACTTTCTCGCGCCCCGCCTCAAACTGGGGCTTGATAAGGCAGAACACCTCGCCGTCCTCCGTGAGAACGCCGCGCACGGCGGGCAAAATCAAAGACAGGGAGATAAAGCTCACGTCGATGGCGGCAAGGCTCGGCCGCTCTGGGAACATATCGGCGGTGAGATACCTGGCGTTGGTGCGTTCCATCACCACCACCCGGGGATCTGACCGGATACTCCAGGCCAGCTGTCCGTAGCCCACATCCACGGCGTAGACCTTCACCGCCCCCCTCTGGAGCATCAGATCCGTAAACCCGCCGGTGGACGCGCCGCAGTCCAGGCACACCTTCCCCTCCGGGCTTCCCCCGAAGGTATCCAGCGCCCGCTCCAGCTTCAGCCCGCCCCGGGAGACGTACCTCAGCCCCGCGCCCCGCAGCTCGATCTGCGCGTCCGGGGCGTAGGCGTTCCCCGGCTTATCGGACCGCTGACCGTTCACATAGACCTCCCCGGCCATGATCACCGCCCTGGCCTTCTCCCGGCTCTCGCAGAGGCCCCGCTCCGTCATAAGCACATCAAGTCTCGTCTTTGCCATGGCCGTCCCCCGTGTCCGAAACGCTCCCCCTATGGGCCGCGATGGCCTCCGCCACGCTCTGGGCGTCTATGCCCACCAGCCGCCGCAACTCCTCCACCGTCCCGTGGGGGATAAACCTGTCTCCCAGATTTTTCAGGATCAGCGCCTTCAAGGCGACTCCCCGCGCGGCCAGCTCGGCGGCTATCTGCTGTCCCACACAGCCGCCCGCCACGGCCTCCTCCAGAACAAGCAGCCGCCCCGTGCGCCTGACAGATCCCTCAAGGGGCCCGTAGTCGATGGGCTTTATCCGCCCCAGCTTGATAACGTCCACCGCGATGCCCCGCTTTTCCAGCTCGTCGGCGGCGCAGAGGGCCGTGTTGACGCTGATGCCATAGGTGACAAGGGTGAAATCGCCGCCCTCCCGGAGCCTCAGCGCCGGTTCCGCGCCGCCCTGGGTGTACCGGCCCTCGCCCCCCTTGGGGTAGCGCACGGCCACGGGGCCTGTCTCCTCCAAGACGGCGTATCGAAGCATATCCCGCAGCTCCGCGAAGCTGGCCGGCGACCAGACGCTCATGTTGGGCATGGAGGTCAGGAAGCTTACGTCCATGCTCCCCTGGTGGGTCTCCCCGTCCTCGCCGGAGAGGCCCGCCCGATCCACCGCCAAAACGGCGTGTTCACGGCCCATGGCCACGTCCTGCAATAACATATCGTAGCTTCTCTGCAAAAAGGTGGAGTACACGGCAAACACCGGCACGCACCCGCGCTCCGCCGCCCCGCCGATCATACTGGCGGCGTGGCCCTCGCAGATGCCCACGTCGAAAAAGCGTTCCGGGAAGCGCGTGGCGAACTCTGAAAGCCCCGTGCCGGAGGGCATGGCGGCGGTCACCGCCAGGATCCGCGGGTCTTTATCCGCCAGAGCGCACAGCTCGTCCCCGAACACGGAGGAGAAGCACGCCCCGGCGGCGGGGATAACGCCGGTGGCCGGGTCGAAGCTCCTGACGCCGTGGAAGGCGTCGGGGTTGGCCTCGGCGTACTGGTAGCCCTTTCCCTTTTGGGTGATCACATGGACAAGCGCCGGCCCCTGGGCGTCCCGGGCGATCTTCAGCGCCTCCGTCAGCTTCTTCAGATTATGCCCGTCCACCGGCCCGATATAGAGGAATCCCATATCTTCAAAGAGGGAGCAGTTGAAGATGGCCTCCTTCACGCCCTGTTTGACCCGGTGGAAAAAGCGGTAGATCCACTGCCCGCCGGGGAACCTGTTCATAAATCGCCGGTAGGCGTTTTTGAAAGCGATATACCCGTGCCGCAGCCGCAGACGGGAGAGATACAGCGCCATGCCCCCTACGCTCTTGTCGATGGACATGCCGTTGTCGTTGAGGATCACGATGAAAGGCTCCGGGCTGGCCCCGGCGTCGCACAGCCCCTCATAGGTGAGGCCCCCGGCCAGCGCGCCGTCGCCCACCACGGCGATCACGTTGTAATCCTCCCCCAACAGCGTCCTGGCCCGGGCCATACCAAGCCCGGTGGACACCGCCGAGGAGGCGTGGCCCGCCACAAAGGCGTCATGGACGGACTCCCCCGGCTTGGGAAAGCCCGAAACGCCCCCGAAGGATCGCAGTGTGCCGAAGCTCTCCCTGCGTCCCGTCAGGAGCTTATGGATATAGCTCTGGTGTCCCACATCAAAGAGGAGCCTGTCGCGGGAGGTGTCGAACACCCGGTGGATAGCCACCGTCAGCTCCACCACGCCCAGGTTGGAGCTGAGATGCCCGCCCGTCCTGGCGGTGGTGTTCACCACCGTCTCCCGAAGCTCCCGGCAGAGCTGGGGCAGCTCCGCCTCCTTGAGCCGTTTTACATCTTCCGGGGAATTGATCTTTTCAAGTACGCTCACAAATATCTACCGCCATGGATTATTTCTTTTTGCCGGGGGTCTTGAAGTGGGGCGCAAGAGACATGAGCTTCCCCACCATAAAAATGATCTGGGTGTTTTTTGTCAGGGCGACGCTCTTGCCCACCGCCTTGCCCCCGATGGTCAGTCCCGACACAACGCCGGTCACCAGCAGGGACATCACGATACTGTTCAGGCCGAAATCCCGCGTCAGGTTCCCGGCGATGGTGGCCGCCGTGGCGCCGGAGATGATGCCGGAGATATCGCCCACCACGTCGTTGCAGACGGAGCTGACGCGCTCGGCCTTCCGTAAAAGCCGCAGGGCCTCCCTGGCCCCCCGCTCCTTGTGGGAGGCCATGGCGTGAAAGGGCGTCTCGGTGGCCGAGGTGACCGCCACGCCGATGATATCAAAGAGGATCCCCAGGGCGATAAAGGCAAAGAGCAGCACAAAGGCCACGATATACCCCGCCCCGTCCAAGATCTCCGAGCTTGTCAGCGAGAAGATCACCGACATGGTGACGGACAGTACCACGATCTCTATAAGCCATTTTACGTCAGCTTTTTTCTTCATACCTTCCCCTAAACAAAAAATGCCGCTTCGCGGCAAACCCCATTCCCTATCATTTTTAATACTTTTTCCGGCGGCATGTACGTCGGAAAAAATCCCTTTTGTCGCCCAAGCGTACAAATGGGGCCCCGCCGGGCCGCTGCCCGGTGGGGAGAGGCGGAGCCAAGTCCGCGACAACGAGGCGGCGGCGAACAGGATAAATCTTGCGGCTTAGGTCGGGTTGGTTTTCCCCCGGCGCTGCCTTCCGTTGCCGTGAAGGCGGTTTCCCATTAAAGCGCCGTTCCGGCCGTCGCCGGCCCGGTCACCCGATCGCCACTGAGACCGCACTGCAATCCCCTGTTCGCCCGATGGACAGCCTAGATGTTTTCCATGGCGAAGCGAAACGTCTCTTTAGCCTCTTTTGCAGGAAATATTTCAAGAGGATATCGCTCCACACCCTGGCCGGGGCGTGAAGCGCGTAGCTCCCCTATCCGCAAGACCCACTCAAGGCAGGCTACTCTGCACACAGCACAGGTTGAGTCAAACAAGTCTCTTCCATTCAGTCGCACCGCAATACAGGTTTAAACCCCGGGACGTAATCAGGTCGCGTACCGCGAAAGGGAGTACGCCTGACCACAACTCCGGGTCTCCACACCAGCAGGGTCGGGGCCGCTATGCCATTAGCGGTCGCCCTGAAGATGCAGACGCAATTTGCGCCTCCCTCCAGCACCCACCCGGAACTGGGCGTTCCAAGCAGACACAAGAGGCTTCAACGATGTGCCCTTCAAAGGATTTTTAGGCCCTTCTTAGGAGACGTCAGCTCCGACTAGGATACTGCGCCGCCGATTTGAAATTATAACTGATTTTCGCCGCGTTTTCAATAGGATAAATGATAATTTTTTAAAAATCCGGCTTTCCGGCCCCTCTATTCCTCCGCCACCGTCACCGTCAGCCCCGGATTCTCCCGGGCCGCGTCCTCGCACACCCTCAGCACCCGCCTGGCGTAGCCGTACCGCTCCTCAAGGGCGGCGTTGCAAAAGACGATACGCGCCGCGGTGATCTCTCCCAGCATATCGTAAAGGGCGTCCAGATTCCTCCCGTACCCGTCGGGGAAGCCGAAGGCCTCCTGAAGATACGCCTGGGCCGCCGCCCGCTCCCGCAGTCTCCGGGCGTCCAGCTCGATTTTTCTCGTCTGCGTCACCAGCTCACCCTCCCCTCGTTTACCGTGACCTCCCTGAAGCTTTCATAGTGGTCGCCGGTGTAAAAATACAGCCCGTCATTGGAAAATACCAGCCTCCGGCTCCCCCGGGAGCCGTACCCCAGGGTGTCGATATCGCACTCGGTCCACGCGCGCCCCGGCTTGTCGGGCAGCAGGCCCTCGTAATTGCCGAACCTGTCCCCGCCGATGGCCGCGCCCGCTTTGACCGCCTCCACGCTCCCGCCGGACCAGCCCAGGGCCCTGGCCTCGTTTTTGGTGATGTAGTTGGGGGGCAGCTGGCCGTAGGCCGCCAGATAGAGCACCACGTTCTCAACGTCGTAATAGTACCCGCCGTACTCCGGCGCCCAGCCCCGCTCCTCCCCGTCTGTATCCGCCGTATCCGAGGCCGTGTCCCGGCCCTCCGTCCCCGGCGCGGCGGTCTCTTCGTTCTCTGTTCCCGGCAGAGCGGTATCCGCCGGGACCGGCAGTCCCTTGGCGGTGTCCGTATCCACCGCCGGGACGTCGTCCGGGAGCATCACGCAGGCGGACAGGGTCATCAACAGCGCCAGCACCAGCGCCAACAGCCTTAGCTTTCTCATCTTTATCCCCTTTCAGCTCGGCAACAACGCAAATTCGATATTTTCCCGACAGTTTGCCCTCTGGGCATCTTTAGTCAAATTATAGTCCCGCCCGGCCCGGCCGTCAAGCCCGCCGCGCCGCCCTCCCCCGTCCAAATATTAAAATCCGCCCGCCGTATTTATTTTCCGCGCCGGTTGTGGTAGTATGGAGGCAAGAACAGCCAAAAGGAGAGCGCCGCCATGTACCGTATACTTGTGGTAGAAGACGACCTGCGGATAGCGGAGGAGATACAGGAGCGGGCCCGCATGTGGGATATGGACTGCCGGACCGTCACGGATTTTCGGAACGTCCTGGCGGAATTTGCCCAATACGGCCCCCACATCGTCCTGATGGACATCGGCCTGCCCTTCTTCAACGGCTACCACTGGTGCGCGGAGATCCGCAAGATCTCCAGCGTCCCTATCCTCTTTATCTCCTCCGCCTCCGACAACATGAACATCGTCATGGCCATCAACATGGGCGCGGACGACTTCATCGCCAAGCCCTTTGACCTGGAGGTGCTGATGGCCAAGCTCCGCTCCCTGCTGCGAAGGGCCTACGACTTCGGCCTCACCCCCCGTATGCTGGAGCATCGGGGCGCCCTGCTGAACACCGACGACGGCTCCCTGACTTACGGCGGGGAGAAGATTCCCCTCACCCGGAACGAGTATCTGATCCTCTACTGCCTTTTGGAGAACAAGGGGAAGATCGTCAGCCGGGAAAAGCTCATGGAGCGGCTGTGGAAGACCCGGCAGTTCGTGGACGAGAACACCCTGACCGTCAACATCGGCCGCCTGCGGCGCAAGCTGGATGCCGCGGGGCTGACGGATTTCATCGCCACAAAGGTGGGTTCCGGCTATCTGGTGGAGTGATTCGGAGGACAAAACCATGCGTCTATTTTTCGCTTATCTGCGTCAGCGGCGCGGGGGGATCCTGGCGCTGACGCTTTTCTGCGCCGTTTTCGCCGTCAGCTTCCTTCTGTACCGTCTGCCCGCCGGGGCGGTATTATATCCGGCGGCTGTCTGCGCCCTTCTGGGGGCGGTGTTCCTGCTGGTGGACTTCTCCCGCGCCCTCCGAAAGCACCGGGCGCTGGCCCGGCTCCAAACACTGCCCGCCGCCATGCTGGAGCGCCTCCCGGAGTCCCGGGGCCTGGACGATGAGGACTACCAGGCCCTCATACGCGCTCTGCAAAAGGAGGCCGCCGACAGCGCCGCCCTGGCCGCCGCCCGGTACAGTGATCTGGTAGAGTACTACACCGTCTGGGCGCACCAGATCAAAACCCCCATCACCTCCATGCGCCTGTCCTTGGAGAAGGAGGACACGCCCCTGTCCCGGCGGCTGTCCTCCGGCCTTACGCAGATCGAGCAATATGTGGAGATGGTGCTGGCCTATCTGCGCCTGGACGCCGACAGCACCGACTATGTGTTCCGGGAATACGCCCTGGACGGGATCATCGAGCAGAGCGTCGCCCGGTTCGCCGGGGAATTCATCGACCGCAAGCTCCGCCTCGACTTCACCCCCACCCGGCTGTCGGTGGTGACCGACGAAAAATGGCTGGCCTTTGTGCTGGAGCAGATCCTCTCCAACGCCCTCAAATATACCCGGGAGGGCGGCATCAGAATCTACCTGCGGGAACCTTCGTCCCTCTGCGTCCAGGACACCGGCATCGGCATCGCCCCCGGCGACCTGCCCCGGGTGATGGAGCGGGGGTACACGGGCCTCAACGGGCGGACGGACAAGCGCGCCAGCGGCATCGGCCTCTACCTGGTCAAGCGCGTCTGCGACGGCCTGGGCATCGGCCTGGACGTCGCCTCCCAGCCGGACGTGGGGACGACCGTGACCCTGGAGCTGTCCCAATACGAGCTGAAGGCGGAGTAGACCTTACAAAAATGTAAGCTCCCGGGCGGGAAATGTAAGCCGTTTCGATGGCGGCGCGTTTCCCGCCCGTCTATAATAAAGCCGTCAGTCGGCGGGCGAAGGCCCGCAATAAGGAGGCTTTATCCACACATGAGTATATTGGAAGTCAAAAATCTCCGCAAGGTCTACGCCTCCCGCTTCGGCGGGAACAAGGTGGAGGCTCTGCGGAACGTGAGCTTCACCGTGGAGCAGGGGGAATTCGTGTCCATCATGGGCGAATCCGGCTCCGGCAAGACCACCCTTTTGAATATCCTGGCGGCTCTGGACAAGCCCACCGGCGGCACGGTACTGCTGGACGGGCAGGATCTGAAGTCGGTCAAGGAATCGGCTGTGGCCGCCTTCCGGCGGGACAACCTGGGCTTTGTGTTCCAGGACTTCAACCTGCTGGACACCTTCACCCTGGAGGACAACATCTACCTCCCCCTGGTGCTGGCGGGCAGGAGCTATCAGGAGATGCGCGACCGCCTGACGCCCATGGCCGCCCGGCTAGGAATCGACGAGCTTTTGAAAAAATACCCCTACGAGGTGTCCGGCGGCCAGAAGCAGCGGGCCGCCGTGGCCCGGGCCATGATCACGAACCCCAAGCTCCTGCTGGCCGACGAACCCACCGGCGCGCTGGATTCCCGCTCCACCGACGAGCTGCTGCGCCTGTTCGCCCAGGTCAACCGCGCGGGCCAGACCGTCCTCATGGTGACCCACTCCGTCAAGGCGGCCAGCGTGTCGGGCCGCGTCCTCTTCATCAAGGACGGCGAGGTGTTCCACCAGATCTACCGGGGCGGCGACACCGACCAGCAGCTCTATCAGAAGATCAGCGACGCCCTGACTCTGCTGGCCACCGGGGGGATGAAAAAATGAAGCTGGGCTTTTATCCCCGTCTCGCCGCCGACGGTATCCGAAAAAATAAGCGCATGTACCTGCCCTATATCCTCACCTGCACCGGCATGGTGATGATGTTCTACATCATTCTGTACCTGTCCGTCAGCCCCGCGCTGACCGGCTTAAAGGGCGGGGATATCATGCGGGAGATCCTCTCCCTGGGCAGCTGGGTCATCACCGTGTTCGCCGCCATCTTCCTCTTTTATACCAACTCCTTCCTGATGCGGCGGCGCCGCCGGGAGTTCGGCCTCTACAACATCTTGGGCATGGGCAAGGGCAACATCGCCCGGATCCTCGTCTGGGAGACCGTCTGGACCGCCGTTCTCTCCATCGGCCTGGGCCTTTTCGCGGGGATCACCTTCTCAAAGCTGGCGGAGCTGGGAATGGTCAACGTGATGCGCGGGGAGGTCACCTTCGATCTGACCGTCTCCCACCTCTCCGTGATCCGCACGGCGGAGGTATTCGGCATCATCTTCGTCCTGCTGCTTCTAAACTCCATTCGCCAGGTGCGCTTTGCCAGCGCCGTCTCCCTGCTGCGCAGTGAGAACGTGGGGGAAAAGCCGCCCCGGGGCAACCTGCTCCTGGGGGCCGCCGGCGTCCTCCTGCTGGCCGCCGCCTACGCCCTGGCCGTCTCCATCAAAAATCCCCTGGCGGCGCTTCTCTGGTTCTTCGTGGCGGTGCTGATGGTCATTGTCGGCACCTACCTTGTGATGATCTCCGGCTCCGTCCTCTTCTGCCGGCTCTTGCAGAAGAAAAAGAGCTACTACTATAAGGCCAGCCACTTCGTCTCCGTCTCCTCCATGGTCTACCGCATGAAGCGCAACGGCGCGGGTCTGGCGTCTATCTGTATCCTGGCCACCATGGTGCTGGTGATGATCTCCTCCACCACCTGCCTCTACTTCGGGGCGGAGGACGCCATCACCCACCAGTACCCCCGGGAGATGAACGTCAGCGCCACCTTTACGGACGAACGCGACTCCTCCGCGGAGCCGGTGAAGCCCCTCCGGGACGCCGTCGAGGCCATTGCCGCCAGCCACGGGGCGGAGCTTCAAAACGTCTGCGGTTACAGCTATCTCAGCGTGTCCGGGGCCTTCCTGTCCGACGGTGAAGTGGAGACGGACGCGAACAGGCTGGACAGCTTCAACGTCTCCGTCTTAGGAAACATCACCACCTTCTGCTTCATTCCCCTTGCCGACTACAACGCCATGACCGGGGAGGATCGCGTCCTTAAGGACGGCGAGGCCCTGCTCTACGCCTACCGCACCTCCCTTGTCGGCGACACTCTCACCTTCAAGCGGGGCCTCACCCTGCACATCGCCGGGTCGGCGGACAAGATGGCCGCCAGCGACTCGGCGGCCAGAGACGTGGTTCCCACCGTGTTCCTCATCGTGCCGGATCTCTACGCCGCCATGGAAAAGCTCGTGGAGGGAATGTCCGAGGAGACAGAGCAGTACCTGGTCATGCGCTGGCTCCTCCAGTTCGACACCGGCCTGGACGCCGACGGCCAGAAAACGCTCTGTAAGGAGCTGCGGGCGAAGCTGCGCGAAGGCGGGGATCATCTGATCCATTTTGATGGGGTGACCGTGGGCGCCATCGAGTGCCGGGAGCTGGAGCGGGATCAGTTTTTCGGCCTCTACGGCTCCTTCTTCTACATCGGCATTATCCTGAGCATCGTCTTTATCCTGGCCGCCGTGCTGATCATCTACTACAAGCAGATCTCCGAGGGCTACGAGGACGAGGCCCGGTTCGATATCATGATGAAGGTGGGCATGACGCGGCCGGAGATCCGCAAAAGCATCAACTCCCAGCTCCTCACCGTCTTTTTCCTGCCCCTGGGGTTCGCCGCCGCGCACATCTGCTTCGCCTTCCCCATCATCGAAAAGCTCCTGCGGCTCTTTGGCCTCAACAACGTATCTCTCTTCGCCCTGACCACGGCCCTGAGCGCGGCGGTGTTCGCCCTGTTCTACGCCCTCGTCTACAAGGCCACCTCCAACGCCTACTACGCCATTGTCAGCGGCGCCCGGGAGGACAGATAACGCCCCCCGCCCTCAGCTGGGTTCTCTTTCGCCATCAGGCGCGGGCTCGCGCCGTCCTCACCCATACGCCAAAATGGAGCGTTTTGGGAAAAAAGCGCCCAAGTTTTTACGCTTGGGCGCTGTGATTTAATTGCTTACGAGGACTCATGACTCACGGACAAATCGGCATTTGTTCTTTCAGTCCGCAATAACTTTGCCTGTTTCATCTGTCTTGTAAATGGATAGTGCTTCCAATCGGCCCGGGGAATTATCGTCCTTATTTCTTGCCATTACAACTCTTGCATATTCGCCTGCCACAAATTCAGGACATCCAGCTGCTGATACAACATCTGTCGAAACTTCAACCTTAGCCCCCTCCGAATAATTGCTATTACCTGTGTCAAACACTTCTAATAACAAGTATTCTTCGTGTGCCTCAATAACCCTGGCGGTAAAAAAATATTGCACACCCGGCTCTTGTTGTAAACCATCACCACCGCCTTTAAGCAGAACCGCTCCCACAACAAATACTACAAGTACACAGGCGGTTATGATGAATACTCGTTTCTTCATTTTCCATGTCCCTCCCTATAACAAATTTCGATTTGTTATCCTAAACATTTTCAAAACGGATAAGCGTTCCTGAAACGTATCCAATAAAATATACCATACCAATGTGCGCACAGAAGCAACAGGCAACCAGAATCATCGTCATGAGCTTACTTTTGGTCTCATCAAAAATAGTTTTCCAGTATCCTCCCATAAGCCAGAATTCCGACGCAAAAAACAAAATATAGAGTAAGCTGTTGCGAAAGAATAGCGCCATATTTGACAAGGCGTAATTGATGATAATGTAGTTGATTGACTCTATGATAATATTGACCCACTTTGCTGCTTTGCCCTTCACCAATGCTCCCTCCGTCAATCCTGATTAGTCGAACAGCCTCCCATTCGATATTTGATATTATACACTCGAATTGTGAAGAAATCAACCACAAAACAGAGGCCTTTTCAAAGAGAATACTTCGACTGTACTGCCGACTTTATGACTTCTTGAACGCTCGCTAAAAAGGAAGAACCGCCGTCGGTTGACAGCGGCAATTTCCCGTGCTGCGGGCATCAAGGGGATCGGGCGTTTACAAAAAAGGAAATTTTCCCTTGACCCGCTTTACCTTTTCGCCGGAATGTGTTAGAATAAGAGCGTAGAATGAATCTTTATAACTTTCCGACTGGTGAATGACGTGAAAAAATTTCTCAACTCCGCGAAAAGGTACTTCAAGCGTTCGGACACGTTCCTGCTGGCGCTGTGCCTTCTGGCCACCGTTTACGGCATGGTGATGATCTCCAGCGCCATCAGGCACGACTCCCCCCGCTCCCTCTACGTCCAGATCGGCGCTCTCGTCATTGGGCTTATGCTGTACTTTCTCCTCTCCCTGGTGGACATCGACATTCTCGCCTCCCGCTGGCGCTTCCTCACCGTTGCGGGCCTTCTGCTGATCCTCTCCCTCCACTGGCTGGGCGACACCCGCGGCGGCAACAAGGCGTGGATCCGCTTCGCCGGCATCGGTATCCAACCGGCGGAGTTCGTCAAGATCAGCTTCATCATCACCATGGCCTACCTTATGAGCAAATTCAAGGAGGCCGACACCCTGAACCGCCCCCTGAGCATCGTCGCCCTGGGCGCCCTGCTGATGGCCCACTTCGGCCTTATCGTCGCGGTGTCCGGCGACACCGGCTCGGCGCTGGTGTACCTCTTCATCTTCATCGTCATGATCTTCTCCGCCGGGATCAAGCTCTACTGGGTGGCCGGAGCCGCCGCTGTCCTGGCCCTGCTGGCCCCCTACATCTGGTACTACTTCCTGACGGACAACTACCGCACCCGTATCCTGGCCATCTTTATCCCCTCCCAGATCGACCCCTCGGGCCAGGGGGTCACCTGGCAGACGAACCTCTGCCGGATCGCCATCGCCACCGGCGGCGCTTTCGGGCGCGGGCTATACAAGGGCCCCCAGACCCAGGCCGGTTATATCCCCCTCCAAAGCTCCGACTTCATCTTCTCCGTGGCCGGCGAGGAATTTGGCGTGGTGGGCTGTGCCGCCGTGGTGCTGCTGCTCACCGCCATCATTATCCGCTGTGTCTATGTGGGCCTGCGCTCCCAGAGCCGTCTGGGCGCGCTGTACTGCATCGGCGTGGCCGCCATGGTGGCCTTTCAGATGCTGGAGAACATCGGCATGTGCATCGGCGTGGCCCCGGTCATCGGCCTGACCCTCCCCTTCTTCAGCTACGGCGGCTCCTCCATCGTCACCCTCTACGCCGCCATGGGCATCGTCTCCGGCATCAAGATGCGCCCCCGCCCGGTGATGTTCCTGCAATAATCCCCCCCTTTCAAAAATCATACAGCAAAAGAGGACTTGGCTTCCCAAGTCCTCTTTACGTTTGTCAAAAAACTTAAATCGAGATTTTTCCGGCGGCCCGCGCCGGATAGGCCGGACGCCTTGCCCGCCCGTCAGGAAAGCTCCTCGTCCAGAATCTCCCCCTCCGCCACAACGTTGGTGGGGCCGGTGAGCAGGATATCCCTGGCCGTGCCGCCCTCCGCCGTGACGGTGACGTACAGCACGCCCCCGGGCATGGTGATCTTGGTATGGTCGCCGGAGACAAGCCCCCGCAGGGCCAGGGCCGTGACGGTAGAGCCGCACCCGGTGCCGCAGGCCAGGGTGAAGTCCTCCACCCCCCGCTCAAAGGTCCTGGCGTCCACGCTGTTTTCCCCGTCCACCCGGCAGACCGTCACATTGGCCCCCTTGGGGAAGCCCCTGTACCACCGTATCTCCCGGCACAGCGCCCGAAGCTGGTCCTCCGGCGTCTCCCGCCAGCTCTCCAGCGGCACCACACAGTGGGGGATCCCGGGGTCGCCCAGCTCCAGATAGGCGCAGTCAAAGACGCGTCCCCCCGCCTCCACCTGCCGGTGCAGGTCGATCACGGTGGGGTCGTTGAGCCGCACGGTATACATCTGCCTGGACACCCGCCGCCCGGTGACAAGACCGGCGGTGGTCTCGATCCTGACCTCCCCGCCCCGGCCGAAGCCCCGCTCCAGGGCATAGCGGGAAATACACCTGGCCCCGTTGCCGCACATCTCCCCCACGGAGCCGTCGGAATTATAAAAGGCCATGCGCACGTCCCCGCCGCCCCTGGGCGGCTCCAGGATCATCAGTCCGTCGGCCCCGATGGACAGCCGCCGGTGGCACAGCCTGGCGGCCAGACGCGGATAGTCGGCCGGGTCGATGCTCCCGTCCAGATTTTCGATGAGTATAAAGTCGTTTCCCGCCCCCTGGATCTTCGTAAAGCGCATAATACCCTCCCTGTTCCGACGCCGGTCATAAGAAAAGCCGCCAAAGCGTCGACCTTGGCGGCTTTTGTGCTTATTTCGTTCCGTTGGGCGCGTTGTGCGCTCCCCGGAAGTCCCGGAAATGGACGCACCCCACGGGGCAGACGTCCTGACAGTGGCCGCAGTCAACACACTTATCATAATCTATTTGAGAAAGATTGTCAACCACCGTAATGGCCCCGGCGGGACACTCCTTCTCGCACTTGTGGCAGGCGATACAGCCCTTGGCGCACTCTTTTCTGGTGTTGGCGCCCTTTTCGTGGTTGGAACAGCCCACAATCACCCGCTCCACGTCGGGCATCAGGGTGATCACCTGGTTGGGGCAGGTACGCACGCACATACCGCAGCCGATGCAGGCCCGGTAACTGACGCGGGCCAGGCCGTCCACCACCCTGATGGCGTGTTCAGGACACACCTTCTCGCAGTCGCCAAGGCCGATGCACCCGTATACGCAGGCCTCCGGCCCGCCGTACAGCAGCTTCGCCGCCGCGCAGGAGCTAAGGCCCTGATACTCCAGCTTGTTCTTCACGGTGTTGCAGTCGCCGGAGCAGCGCACGATAGCCACCTGCTCCACCACGTCCTCAAACGCCGCCCCCGTGGCCGCCGCCAGGGCCTTGGCCACCGCGTCGCCGCCTGCCACGCACTTGTTGATCTTATCCTCCTCGCCGGAGGCCAGGGCCGTGGCGTAGCCGTCGCACCCGGCGTACCCGCAGGCGCCGCAGTTGGCCCCGGGCAGGCACTCCCGGATCTTGGGGAACTTCTCGTCCACCGGCACGTGCATGAACTTGGCCGCCAGCACCAGCAGGACGCCGCAGACAAGCCCGATAGCCGCCAGTACCCAGACGGCGTTCAGTATTGCAGTCATCTTCCGTTACCTCCCCTCAACCGCCGAACATATTCTCGGCCATACCCGTAAAGCCCATAAAGGTCATACTGGTAAAGGCCGCCGCCACCAGGGAGATGGGCAGTCCCTCAAAGGCCTTGGGGGGCTTGGCCCGCTCCAGGGCCTTGCGGACGCCGCAGAAGAGGATCAGCGCCACGGAGAAGCCCAGCCCGGCGGAGAACCCGGAGACGCAGGACTCCAGGAAGTTATAGCTCTCGTCGATGTTCAGGATCGTCACCGCCAGCACCGCGCAGTTGGTGGTGATCAGCGGCAGATACACGCCCAGGGCTTTGTAGAGGGGCGGCATATACTTCTTCAGAGTGATCTCCACCAGCTGCACCAGGGCGGCGATCACCAAAATGAAGATGATGGTGCGCATGAACTCCAGCCCGAAGGCCACCATCAGCGTGTTATAGATGACCCATGTGACGGCGCTGGCCAGGGTCATGACAAAGATCACCGCCCCGGACATACCCACGCAGGAGGACAGCTTCTGGCTGACGCCCAAAAACGGGCAGATGCCCAAAAACTGCACCAGCACATAGTTTTCCGTGAAAACAAGGGTGAAAAGAATGAGGAAGATCTTGCTCATTTCGCTTCAGCCTCCTTCCGTTCGTCACAGCTCGAGTGGCAGGCGGCGCAGTTGCCGTCACAGCCCATCTTCGGCTCAAATTTCTTCCCGTGCTTGGCCATGGCGGCCACCAGGACGGCGATGGCGCACCCAAAGAGGAAGAACCCGCCGGGGGCTTGGGTCAGGATCCCAAGCTGATACCCCTCCGGAATGATCCGATACCCCAGCAGCGTCCCCGCGCCGAAAAGCTCCCGGATCACGGACATGGCGGTAATGACCATGGTGTAGCCGATGCCCATGCCCAGCCCGTCAAAGAAGCTGTCCGCCACCGAGTGCTTGCTGGCGAACATCTCCGCCCGGCCCAGGACGATGCAGTTGACCACGATCAGCGAGAGGAACACGCCCAGGGAATCGTAGAGGGACTTCAAATACGCCTCCATCACCATCTCCACCAGGGTCACGAAGGTGGCGATCACCACGATATAGCAGGGGATACGCACCTTGGAGGGAATGATGTTGCGCAAAAGCGAGATCACCACGTTGGAGCAGACCAGCACAAAGGTCAGGGCCAGCCCCATGCCCAGGCCGCCGGAGACGGATACGGACACCGCCAGCACCGAGCAGCACCCCAGCGCCAGGATCAGCACGGGATTTTCCTTGAACATACCGTTTAAAAGGATCTTCATCTTGGCTTTCATTTCGCGCTCGCCTCCTTGATGGAATCGAAGGCCTCCAAAATGGCCGTAACGCCCGTGCGCACGGCGGTGCTGGAATAGGTGGCGTTGGTGATGGTGTCCACCCCCGCCGCCGTCCCGGAAAGGCCCATATACTTGGCAAGATAGCTCTCCTGTCCGGCCTTGGAGCCCACGTTGGGCGTCTCACTCTGCACGTTGGCGGAGATCCCCACCACCTTGCCGTCGTTATCCAGGCCCACGGTGACGGTGACGATGCCGCCGTAGCCCTTAAAGCCCGCGGTAGCCACATACCCCGCGCCGCCGTCGTCCCGGAAGGCCGTCTCAACGCCCTCCAGGGCCGAGACGTCCAGCTCGGTAAAGGTGCCGGACCCGGGCAGAACCTCCTGCCGGGTGCGCTCCGCCTCGATCCGGGCGTTCTCCGCCACCACCGGGGCGGTCTTGGAGTTGGTAAAGGCCAGCAGGAAGGACACCACAAGGCAGATGACCACCAGCACCAGCGCCGGCTTTATGTACTCGTTGAAAGCGTTCGTCTTTGTCGTCATTTCTCCGTCACACCTCCAAAGGGCTTGGGGGCCGTCAGGTCATTGATATACGGCACCACAAGATTCATAAGAAGTATCGAGAAGGTCACCGCCCCGGCGGAGCTGGCAAATGTGCGCATCATAGCGGTGAGAAGCCCGCACCCCAGGCCGAAGATCAGCTTGCCCAGGTTGGTGGTGGGGCTCGTCACATAGTCCGTGGCCATAAAGATGGCCCCCAGCATCAGCCCCCCGGAAAAGACCGCCAGCACCGGCTGGGGGGAGCCGAAGATCCACCCGAACACCAGCGTGGAGCCGATATACGCCAGGGGGATAATGGGCTTGATGACCCGGCGCGCGCACAGATAGACCCCGCCCAGCAGGAGCGCCACGGCGCAGGTCTCCCCCAGCACGCCCCCGTGGGTGCCCAGCAGGAGCCTTCCGAAATACTCCCAGCCCAGCTGGCCGCCGCGGATCACCGCCAGAGGCGTGGCGCTGGACAGGGCGTCCACCTTCCCCGCCATCATGGCCGGGAACTGGTAGTTCGTCATATCCCCGGTGAAGGAAAAGAACATCACCACCCTGCCCACCAGGGCGGGATTCACAAAGTTGCAGCCGATGCCGCCGAACAGCATCTTTACGCAGATGATGGCCACCACGTCGCCCACCAAAAGCTCCCATACGGGCATGGACGCGGGTACGTTGAAGGCCAGCAGCACCCCGGTGACCACGGCGGACAGATCCCCCACCGTCACGGGCTGCTTCATCAGCTTTTCCCATATGTACTCACAGGCCACGCAGGCCGCGGCGGAGACCGCCGTCAACAGCACGCACCGCCAGCCGAACAGGATCACCGAGGCGATGAAGGCCGGACACAGGGCGATCAGCACGTCCAGCATGATGTTTTGCGTCGTCCTCGTCCCTCTCAGGTGGGGCGATACGCTGACTCTCAGTTCGTTCATTTTACCGCCTCCTCCTTCTTCTCTTTCTCCTGGGCCTCCCGGGCCTTTTTCTCCGCCTCGGCCTTCTTTTTGGCGTTGTCCGCCGCGATAAGGCCCTTGGCCAGCTTGTTGGTCTGCACCAGCATACGCTTGGCGGGACACGCGAAGGAACAGCACCCGCACTCCATGCACAGGTTGGCGTGGAGGGCGCGTAGCTTATCCACGTTCCGCTTGTTGTAGGCCGCCTCGATGGCCGCCGGCATCAGGTTGAGGGGACAGGCGTCCACGCAACGGCCGCACCGGATACACGCCGTAGGCTCCGGCAGGACCGCCTCCGCCTCGGCAAAGGCCAGTATGGCGTTGGTGTTCTTCATCACCGGGAAATCCGTATTGGGTACCGCTATGCCCATCATGGGGCCGCCGTAGAGGACCTTCCTGGCCTCCGCCTTGAAGCCTCCGCAAAAATCAAAGAGCGCCTGCATGGAGGCCCCGATGGGGGCGATGACGTTCTTGGGCTCCGCCACCGCCGAGCCGTCCACCGTGACCACCTTCTCCACCAGGGGCATTCCCGTCTTGATGTACTTGGCGATAGCCGCCAGGGTGGTGCAGTTGATAACGATGGCCCCCGCGTCCAGGGGCAGCTTGCCCTCCGGCACCACGCGGCCCGTGGTGTTGTAGATCAGCACCTTCTCGCCGCCCTGGGGGTAGAGGGGCGGCAGGGCCATGACCTCCACGCCCTTCATGGTGCCTGCCAGCTCCCGCATGGCCTTGACGCACTCCGGCTTGTTGGCCTCGATGCCGATAACGACCCTGGGGACCTGCATATACTTCTGCAAAAGCCCGATCCCCTGCCCGATCCAGTCCGCGTCGTCCAGCATGGTGCGGGTATCGGAGGTCACATACGGCTCGCACTCCGCGCCGTTGATGATCACCGCCTCCACCTGCTTCAAGTCCTTGACGCTCAGCTTCACCGCCGTGGGGAAGCCCGCGCCGCCAAGACCCACCACGCCGCTGTCCCGGACGGCGCTTATAAAGGACGCCAGATCGTTTACCTCCGGGGGCTTCAGCCCCTCAAAGGGGGTCTGCTGTCCGTCGGACTCGATAGTGACAGCCTTCATGAACCGCCCGGAGGACATGAGCATATCGTCTATCTTCTTCACCTTGCCGGACACACTGGCGTAAACAGGCGAAGAGACGAAGCCGCCGGGGGTGGCAATGAGCTGTCCCACCTTCACCGTGTCGCCCACCTTCACCGCCGGAACAGCGGGAGCGCCGATGTGCATGGACATCGGTATGGTCACCGACGCCGGCACCGGCATTCTTACCGGAGCAAGCCCCGCCGTGTTCTTCCTGTGGGGAACGTGGACGCCATGGAGCTTGGGTTTTTTCACATTCCTTCCCTCCCATTTCTGATTGACCCACTGTCAATTTCAATTTTTGGCTTTTATCAGTATAGCACATCTCCTCTCTTTTCCGCAAGGACAAATCGGGACATTTATATGTTTTTTTCGTCTTTTTGCCCGGGGAGTGCCGGGGGAAATTGACAACTTTTTAACACTTTTCATAAAATCCCCCTCCCCAAAAGCACAGGGCCGCCTCCCGGCGGCCCTGTAAAAATAATTAAAAATATTTTTAAAAAAGTACTTGACAACTACTTTTGTATATGCTATAATACATTCAGTTCCCGGCTCAGTAGGTATATATTCCCCCGCCGATGAACTCCCTCAGCAGGCTGGTGGCGGGTACATACGCCTCGCTCATGGGCGCGAAGCGTTCCAGCAGGGGTATGATCTGCCGCACCTCCTCAAAGCCGGGCTTCCCGGCGGTGAGATCCCGCAAAAGGGGCAGGGCCAGGGGGGCCAGGACGCTCATCTCATACTCCAGGGAGGAGTCCAGCTTCAGCCGCGCCTTGTGGATATAGGGGGTGATATGCTCCCGCTCCCCGCGCATGACGTTGGCCCACAGCGACAGGGTATACTCCGCGTCGGCGCCCCGGAAGTTGTTGTCCCGGACCACCCGCCGCACCAGGCGCACCCACTCCGGCTTGAACACGGCCCCGTCGGGGAACACGATCTCCGACACGGCGGCGATATAGAGGCCAAAGGCCCCGGGGTTCCTGTCGGTGATGTCGTCGTTGAGGGCGTGGATCCCCTCGAAGATCGCCACCTCGTTTTTCAGCAGGCGCAGGGGGGTGAACTGGCTGGCCGAGCGTTTCTGGCGGGTGAACATGAAATACGGCACCCGGATCTCCCGGCCTTGGGCCAGGGCGGCGAAATGCTCGTTGAGCAGCTCCATATCCATAAGCCTGGGGGACTCGAAGTCGATCTCCCCCTCCGGCGTGCGGGGGCAGGTGCGCAGGTCAAGGGTATTGAAATAGTTGTCCATGGAGATGGTGTGGGTGTTGATGCCCCGGCTCTCCAGCTCCGTCTCGATGTTCCGGGCCGTGGTGGTCTTCCCCGCCCCGGAGGGGCCGGACAGCAGCACGATGGGGCAGACCGGCAGGTTCTCGCAGATCATATCCGCGGCCTCCCTTACCCGCCGGAAATACGCCCTGTCCGCCTCCGCCACAAAGCCCGCGGGGTCGTTCAACACCCGCTCATTGATCCTCTCGATGTCGTATGCCATTTACGCTCCTCCCTCCGTCTGCCTGTAAAAAGAGATGATCTTCCCCTTGTCCGCCAGGAGCTTCTCCTGATTCTCGATATATTCCTTGGGATATTTGGGGTCAAATATCCGCTCGATGCGCCCGGAGGCCCGATCCACCAGCTTGGTGGAACCGCCCCCGCCCATGGCCAGTATGGTGCAAAGCTCCTCCATGATGAGGATATTGTATAGGCTCTCCGTGCCCTCCCTGGCCCAGCCCACGTTCTCGAACCCGCCGGACATGAATTTCTGCCGGTAGAGGTAAAAGGGCCGGTATCCGGCCTCCGTCAGCCGCTCCCGGGCCGCGTCCAGCATCAGCCCCACCTCCCGCTTTCCGGGCCGGGCCGTGTCCTCCTCGGTGATCCTGGAGCCTTTTTTCAGGGCCAGGGTGTGTACCGTCACGTTCTCCGGGGCCATGGAAACGACCTCACTGAGCGTCCGGGTAAAGCTCTCCGGCGTGTCCGCCGGCAGTCCGGCGATAAGATCCATATTGATCTGACAGGGGGTAAGCTCCCTTGCCAGCGCGTAAGCGCGCCTGATATCCTCCGCCGTGTGCCTTCTCCCGATGGCCCGCAGCACCTCATCTGACATGGACTGGGGGTTGATGCTCAGCCGCGTGACCCCCTTCAGGGCCAGGAGCTTCTCCGCCGTTATGGTGTCGGGCCGCCCCGCCTCCACGCAAAATTCCCTCACCGCCGTAAGGTCAAAGGCCTCCCGGAGCCACCCCAAAAGCGCCTCCAGCTCCTCCGCCGAAAGCGTCGTGGGCGTCCCCCCGCCGATATACACGGCCACCACCCGCAAAGACAGCGCCCTCGCTGTCCGCGCCGTCTCAAAGATCTCCCGCCGCAGGGCCTCCAAAAAGGCCGGGATCAGCTTCATGGACTTCTCCACGCTCTGGGAGACAAAGGAGCAGTAGGCGCATCTGGTGGGACAGAACGGGATCCCCACATAGAGGGCGATATCCCGCGGCCCCAGCCCCCGCTCCACCTTCAGGGACGCCTTGGCCGTATCGAGACACAGCGCCGCCCGCTCCGGGGCCACAAAATAGTCGTTGGAAAACTTTTCCATCGCCTCCCGGTCGGACAGTCCCCGCTCCAGAAGCCTTGTCATGATGGTGCCGGGGCGGATCCCCGTCAGCGCCCCCCAGACGGGCTTCTCCTCCGAGAGCGCCATGGCCGCGTGGTAAAAGGCCAGCTTGATGATCCGCTGGGCCTCCCGGTCTTTACTTTGTTTCACGTGAAACATTGAAGTATCTCCCCATTGGGAGGCCTCCGCCGTCTCCCCGTTCACCCGCAGCGTCACCCGGCACAGGGCCTCGGACTCCGTCAGGGCCACGCGGGCGTAGTCCTCCCCCGGCCCCGGCTCCGTGTCCGGGTATTCCGGACGGGCGGCGGGGAACAGGGCCAGCATGATCTGCTCCACGGCGTAGCGGTAGTCGTGTCCTTCCAGGTAAAGCTTCATAATCCCTTCGCGTACCTCAGGTAATAGTTATTGGCCTTCTCGATGTCCAGGGTGGTCTGATCCATATGGCCGGGGTAGACCTCGTAATTGCCGGGGATCTCCCCCAGGCGGCGCAGGGAGGCCATCAGCGCCTCCATGTTTCCCCCGGGCAGGTCGGTCCTGCCGCAGCTGCCTTCAAAGAGGGTGTCCCCGGTGAAAAGGGCGTCCTGGCACTTGAGGGTGACGCTCCCCGGGGAGTGGCCCGGCGTCTCCATGACCCGAAAGCGCAGGGAACCCACGGTGACGGTGTCCCCGTCGGCGTAGAACCTTGTCCCCTCCGGGGCGCAATAGCGGTAGGACTCCCCGGGGTCGTCGGTGACGTCGGCCTTGTGGATAAAGACAGGCGCGCCCGTCTCCTGGGAAATGGCCTGGGCCGCCCCGGTGTGGTCGTAGTGGCCGTGGGTCAGGAAGATGGCCCGCACCCGGAGCTTCGTCTCCTCCAGATAGTCCATGATGGTGTTGAACTCGTCGCCGGGGTCGATGACGGCGCACTCCAGGGTGTTCTCGTCGGCCGCCACATAGCAGTTGGCCTCGATATGGCCCACCGGCAGGCATTTTATCAGCATATTCTATCCCCTTCCTGTTTTTTGCTGTTCAGCAGCGCCTTATTCCCTTGTGTCCAGCAGGATAGTCACCGGCCCGTCGTTGACGGACGCCACCTTCATGTCCGCCCCGAACCGGCCCTGCTCCACGGCAAAGCCCCGCTGCCGGCACTCCGCCATGAACAGCTCATAGAGCGGCACGGCCTTCTCCGGCCTTGCCGCCTCGGTGAACCCCGGGCGGCGGCTCCTGGTGTCGGCAAAAAGGGTGAATTGGGAGACGCACAAGATGCTCCCCCCCGCGGCGGCCAGGTTCAGGTTCATCTTCCCCTCGCCGTCCTCAAATACCCGCAGGCCGCAGACCCTGTCCGCCAGCCTCTTGGCGTCGGCCTCCGTGTCGTCCCGGTGGACGCCCAGAAGCACCAGAAAGCCCCTGCCGATCCGGCCCACCGCCTCCCCGCCGACCTCCACCTGGGCGGAGGTTACCCTTGTGACCACAGCGCGCATAGAAAACTCCTTACAGTATGGCCTTTGGCCTTTAATTGCCTTGGCGTTTGACCTCTTTCACGTTGCGTACGCCCATGAGCTTCGTCATGGCGGCGCCCAGCTCCGCCTTGTCGTGGACGCGGATGGTGATGTAGATATTGGCGGCGCCGCCGGGGCCGTTCCGGGCGGTGAGGGCGTCCACCTTCACCTTCAGGGAGCTGAGTACCGTGGCCACGTCCATCACCAGGCCGTCCCTGTCGGCGGCGCTGATGGCGATGGCCGTCTGGTAGAGGTCGTCCTCCCCGGCGGCCCAGTGGACGCGGATCCACCTGTCCCGCTCCTCCTCCCGCTCGGCGGAGGCCTCGTAGTTCCGGCAGTCCGTCCTGTGGACGGAGACGCCGTAGCCCCGGGTGATGAAGCCTACGATCTCGTCCCCCGGCACGGGCATACAGCAGTGGGAAAATTTGACCAGGCAGTTGTCGATCCCCTCCACGATAATGCCGTTGACGGCCTTGCCGTCGCGGGCGTCCTGGGTGGCCCAGACGGGGTTGACGCCCATCTTCTTGGCGGTGCGCTCGATCTGGCGCATCTCGTCCTTGATGTTGTTGACGGTCTTTTGGGCGCTGAGACCCCCGTAGCCGATGGAGGCGTACATATCGTCCAGGGCGGAGACGGAGATCCGCTCCAGGATCCTGGGCAGGGCCCGCTCGTCGCTGAGGACGGAGAGGGGTACCGCCTGGCGGCGCATCTCCGCCTCGAAGGCGGCCTTGCCGGTGACGATGTTCTCCTCCCGGCGCTCCCGCTTGAACCACTGGCGGATCTTGTTGCGGGCCTCGGAGGACTTCACCAGGGTCAGCCAGTCCCGGCTGGGGCCCCGGGAGGTGCTGGAGGTGATCACCTCCACCACGTCGCCGTTTTGCAGGACATGGGAAAAGGGCACGATGCGCCCGTTGACCTTGGCGCAGGTCATGCGGTTGCCGATGGCGGAGTGAATGGAGTAGGCAAAGTCGATGGGGGTGGCCCCGGCGGGCAGGCTCTTCACGTCCCCGTGGGGGGTAAAGACGAACACCTCGTCGGCGAACATATCCACCTTCAGGTTGGAGATGAAGTCCTGGGCGTCGGAGTCCTCCTGGGTCTCCAGCAGGTTGCGGATCCAGGCGAATTTCTCCTCGTCGCCCCGGCCCACAATGCCGTCCTTATATTTCCAGTGGGCGGCGATGCCGTACTCGGCGGTGCGGTGCATCTCCCACGTCCTGATCTGCACCTCGAAGGGGATCCCCTCCGAGCCGATGACGGTGGTGTGGAGGGACTGGTACATATTGGGCTTGGGGGTGCCGATATAGTCCTTGAACCTGCCCGGCACGGGCTTATAAAGCTCGTGGATACACCCCAAGACGTTGTAGCAGTCGGCGATATCGTCCACAATGACCCGGAAGGCGTAAACATCCATGATCTCGTCAAATTCCATGGATTTTCCGAACATTTTCCGATAGATGGAGTAGATATCCTTGGTGCGGGACTGGACGCCGCAGGTGATGCCCGCCTCGTCCAAGCGGGCCCTGATGGCCTTCTCGGTGCGCTCCATGAAGCCGGCGTTGCGCTCCTCCCGCTCCCGCAGGGCCTTCTCGATCTCGTGGTAGCCCACGGGGTCAAGGTACAGCAAAGAAAGATCCTCCAGCTCCAGCTTGATTTTCTGCATACCGAGCCTGTGGGCGATGGGGGCGTAGATCTCCATGGTCTCCCGGGATTTTTCAAGCTGCTTCTCCCGGGACTGGTACTCCATGGTGCGCATATTGTGGAGCCGGTCGGCCATTTTGATGAGGACCACCCGGATATCCCTGGCCATGGCCAGGAGCATCTTCCGGAGGTTCTCCATCTGCTCCTCCTCCTTGGAGGTGTAGCGCATTTTGGTAAGCTTGGTGACGCCCTCCACGATGTCCGCCACGCTCTCCCCGAAGCGCCTGGCCACGTCCTCATGGGTGGCGGGGGTGTCCTCGATGACGTCGTGCAGGAGGGCGGCGATGACGGACTCCTCGTCCAGCCCCATCTCCGCCACGATCACCGCGGCGGCCAGGGGGTGGGTGATGTAGGGGCTGCCGTCCTTGCGCAGCTGGTCGCCGTGGGCCTCCCGGGCGAAGGCGTAGGCCGCCCGGACGCGCTCCGTGCTTTTGATCTGCGTCCCCTGGAGGATCGCGGCCTCCAGCCGGGCATACTCCCGCTCACACAGGTCGTCCGCCGCCGGGGCGGAGGGTTCCTGTGTCTCAGGGACGGTGATTTCGGTTTTGTCTGGATTGTCCATATTCATATCCACCTGTGGGGAAATATTTTGCAAAATTTACTTCTCCTGGCGCTCCGGCGCCCGGATATCGTCCAAGCTCAGCTGGACGGTGCGGCGGCCCCGGAACTCGTTGATCTGGGGGGTGAAGGCGATATCCGCCCTGTCCCCGGCCCGGACGCCCAGCTCCTCCGGGCGGTGGGAGAAGAAGAGGGCCTCGAACACCATGCCGTTTTTCTCCAGCCACAGCTTGGAGTGCCGCCCCTCGGAAAGCCCGGCCACGTTTTCCACGGACACGTCCCGCATACACAGCACCGGCGTGGGGTTGCCGGCCCCGTAAGGCTCCAGCCTGTCCAGGGCCTCCACGTTGGAAAGGCTGAGAAGCTCGGGCTTTATCACCTCGAAGTCCACGTTCAGCACCCGCTCCGGCGCGCCGGAGCCGTCGTAGAGCCGCCCCAGGGCCGCCCGCAGCTCATTGATCCGCTCCCGGCTGACGGTGAGGCCGGCGGCCATCTCGTGGCCGCCGTAGCCCAGAAGCACATCCCGGCACCGGGAGAGGGCGTCGTAGAGGTTGAAGCCCTCCACGCTCCGGCAGGAGCCGCGCCCCACCCCGTCCTTTACGGAGATCATGATGGCGGGGACGTTGAATTTTTCCGCGATCCGGCTGGCGACGATGCCGCAGACGCCCTGGTGCCAGGTATCCGAGGCCAGGACGATGGGCTTCGTCCTGTCGGGGAACGCCTCCAGCATGGCCAGGGCCTCGTGGAACATCTCGCTCTCGATGCGCTGGCGCTCCCGGTTCAGGGCGCACAGCTCGTCGGCCAGGACGGAGGCCCGCCGCCGGTCCCGGGTCAACAGCAGCTCCACGGCGGTGGCTGTGGAACCCAGGCGGCCCGCCGCGTTGATGCGCGGGGCCAGGGCAAAGCCCACGTTGGCCACGGTGGGGGGCCGGTTGTCCATGCCGGAGGCGGCGCGAAGCTCCAAAAAGCCGGGGCGCGAGCCCTCGCCCATGCGCTGGAGGCCCCGCTTGATGAGGACGCGGTTCTCCCCGGTGACGGGCATCACGTCCGCCACGGTGCCGGCGGCGGCCAGGTCGCCGTACCGCTCCAAAAGCCGCCGCTCGCTCCCCGGCCCCTCCACGGCGCAGATCAGCTTGAAGGCCACGCCCACTCCGGCCAGGTTCTTGGACCGGGAGGGGCAGTCGGGCCGCTTGGGATCCACCGCCGCCAGGGCGGCGGGCAGCGTCTCCCCGCACTGGTGGTGGTCGGTGATCACCAGATCCAGCCCCAGCTCGGCGGCGTGCGCCGCCTCCTCCAAGGCGGTGATGCCGCAGTCCACCGTGATGACCAGGGTACAGCCCCAGCTCTTTACCGTGTCCAGGGCGGCGGACTTGACGCCGTAGCCCTCCTCCAGCCGCTGGGGTATGTAGATGTCGCAGACAAGGCCGCGGCCCCGCAGATAGTCGGCCACCAGACAGCTGGCGGTGATGCCGTCCACGTCGTAGTCGCCGTAGACGGCCACGTGTTCGCCGTTCTCGATGGCCCGGCGCACCCGGTCGCGGGCCTTGTCCATATCCTTGAAGCTCAAGGGGTCGGACAGGGCAGACAGGTCGTCGTTCAGCCAGTCCGCCAGCTCCTCCGCCTGCGTGATCCCCCGGGAGGCCAGCAGTACCGCCGTCATGGGATCCAGCCCCTCCCGGCACAGCCGCACGGCCTGGGCCCGGTCATATCCCCTTACATTCCATCTGTCATACACGATCTTTATTCTCCTGTTTCTTTACTAAACTCTTATTATAGCAAAAACATGGCCCGGTTACAAGTGCGGGAGGGAAAAAACTTTATCAGCCTGTCGAAAAAGGCCGTTGGCCTTTTTCGACAAAGGGGAATGTGCGGATTTTTTCCGACGTACATGCCGCCGGAAAAAACCTCGATTTGCGTTTTTTGACAACCTGAAAAACTTTATATTTTTCTTTTTCCCGCTTTGGGGGCCACAAGATGTTGTATGCCCGGGGGAAGGAAAAACTTTTTATTAAATTTCTGCAAAATTGATTTAAATCCCGTAACTTATGTGTTATAATGGCTTTATCTGTGCGAACCCGGAAAGGAGGGGGAGGTCATGGCTGATAAAATCGAGCTGCTGGCTCCGGCGGGCAATGCCGAGGGCGTGGCGGCGGCGGTGCAGTCCGGCGCGGACGCGGTGTATCTGAGCTTCTCCCCCTCGGCCAAGCGGGAGAAATACGAGCTTTCCGAGGACGAGCTGGGCAGGGCCTGCGAATTTGCCCGGGTACGGGGCGCGAAGGTCTATGTGAGCCTGGACTTCCCCTCCTCCGACGACTGGCTGGCCCCGGCGCTGGAAAACGCCCGGAGGGCCTGCCGCATGGGCGCGGACGCCCTGATCGTCAACGACATGGGCCTGATCTGGGCCCTGCGGAGGGCTATCCCCTCCATGCCGCTCCACGCCGGGGAGGCCCTGGGGATCCACAACGCCGACGGGGTGCGTATGTGCGCCGCCATGGGCGTGAAGCGGGCGGCGGTGTGCCGGGAGCTGAAGCTGGACGCCCTGGCGGAGCTGTGCAAAAGCGCCCCCATCGAGATAGAATACGCCGTCCACGGCCCCCTGTGTCCGCCCTTCGCGGGGCAGTGTATGCTCCCCGTCCTCCACGGCTACGGGGCCGGCCCCTGCCCCCACTGGTGCCTGCGGGATTTCCCGGCGGGGGTGAAGGGGAAGCACCCTCTGGGCATGAAGGACAACTGCCTTTTGGAGCATTTAGAGGCCCTGGCGGGGGCCGGTGTGGCCGCCCTGCGCATCGACGGGCGGGAGAGGCGGCCTGAATACGCCGCCGCGGCCACGGGGGTCTATTCCCGCGCCCTGGGTACGGGCCGGAGGCCCTCCCAGGAGGATCGGGAGCTTCTGGAGGGGGCCTTCCCGGCGGCGGGCTTCACCGACGGGTATCTCACCGGCGGGGACTACGGCAAGATGATGGGGACGGCCGGGACGGAGCCGGAGGAGGACACCCCCTTTTATTCCGCCGTCAGGAAAAACTATTTAAACCACGAGTTCCAGCGGGTGAAGGTGAACTTCGACGTGGAGCTTGCGCTGGAAAAGCCCGTGAAGCTGACGGCGACGGATCAGGACGGCAACAGCGCCTCCGCCGAGGGGGGGCTGCCGGAGCTGGCCTTCCACACGGAGACCACCCCCGCCATGCTGAGAACGGAGCTATACAACACCGGCGGCACACCCTTCGTCTGCGACGGGGTGATCTGCCGCATCCAGAAGGGGATCTTTCTGGATCCCAAGGAGCTGGCCCCCCTGCGGGACAGGCTCCTGGGGGAGCTTTTACAGAAGCGCCGGGGCTTTGAGCCGCGGGCGGAGAGCGAGGCCCTGGAGCTTCCGCCCTACCCCGCCCCCACCGAGCCGCCGGTGCTGACGGTGTCGGTGCTGAAATGCGCCCAGCTGTCCCAGAGGCTTTTGGAGCTGGCCCCGCCGGTGATCTATCTGCCCTTGGAGGAGGCGGCCTCGGGGGACAAGCGGCTGGAGCCGTTTTTGAGCGACAGGCGCATCTCCGTCTGCGCGCAGCTGCCCCCGGTCATCTACGACGGGGAGCTGGGGCGGGTCACGGAGCTTGCCCTGAAGGCCCGACAGCTGGGCGTGGAGGAGGCGGCGGTGTCCAACCCCGGCCACATCGTCTTTGCCCGGCAGCTGGGCTTTACCGTCCGGGGCGACACGGCCCTGAACGTGCGCAACTCCGCCGCCCTGGCGGTGCTGTTGAGCCTGAAGCTGAGATCCGCCGTGCTGGCGATGGATCTCAGCGCCGCGCGGGTACGGGGGATCCGAAAATATCTGGACACGGAGCTGGTGGTATACGGGCGTATGCCGCTGATGCACACCGCCGGGTGCCTGATACGGGCCAGGACGGGGGTGTGCGCCTGCGACGGGGCGGTGAGCCTTCCTGACGCGCAGGGCTTTGAGTGTCCCATGACCCGGGGGTTCCAGTGCCGCAACACCCTGTGGAGCGCCCAGAAGCTGCACCTGATCGGGCGCAGCAGGGAGTATATGAACGCGGGGCTTTGGGGCGTGAGGCTGAGCTTTACCACCGAGAACGCCGACGAGTGCGCCCGGATCTGCGAGCGGTATTTGGAGCTGGGGACTTATGAGCCTGTGACCACCACCGAGGGGAAATTCTGAGAGGGTTTTGACGATGATCGTACTGGCGTCCGGCTCGCCGCGCAGGCGGGAGCTTTTGGAGAATATGGGGATCCGGGACTTTACGGTGCGGCCCTCCGCCCACGAGGAGCCTTTCGACGGCACCCTGCCGGACACCCGGGCGGTGGAGAAGATCGCCTTGATGAAGGGCCGGGACGCGGCGCGCTCCGCCGGGGAGGGCGATATCGTCATCGCCGCGGACACGCTGGTTTTTCTGGACGGGCGGCCCCTGGGCAAGCCCGCCGGGGAGGCGGAGGCCGCCCAGATGCTCCGGGTCCTCTCCGGGCGGGAGCATCGGGTGATCACCGCCGTGGCGGTGCTGCGGGACAGGGCGGAGTATGTGACCAGCGTGGTGACGCGGGTGCGGTTCCGGCCCCTGTCGGAGCGGGAGATCGGCTGGTATGTGGCCACCGGGGAGCCTTTGGACAAGGCCGGGGCCTATGGGATCCAGGGCCTGGGCGGCCTGCTGATCCAGGGCATCCGGGGGGACTACTACAACGTGGTGGGCCTGCCCGTGGCGGCGCTGGCGGAGCTTTTGGCGAAGGCGGGGTACGACGTCTTTTCCCCGCCGGAGAGGACTTAAAGAAATACGCGCGCCTTTGTGCCGGCGCAGGGCCGGCGGGAAAGGCGGTTTTGATACTGTTTTCAAAGGGTGAGAGAGTTTGAAGGATCTGATCTCAAAAAAAGTGATCCGTATCGGCGTGGCCGCCGTGCTGGCGGCCCTGCTGGCGGCGGTCACCGTGGCGCTGTCCGGCGGCAGCGCCGGGTTCGCGGCCATGCTGTCCGAGCCGTTTTTCAAGCCGCTGAAATCCGCGCTGACCAGCCTTGTGGGGTCGCTGGAGCATGTGTACGACTACATGTACCGCTTTGACGAGATGGAGGCGGAGAACGCCGAGCTGAAAAAGCGGGTGGCCCAGCTGGAGCAGGATTACCGGGAGTACACCGAGATCAGCGAGGAGAACGGGCGGCTCCGCTCCCTTCTGGGCTTTGTGGAGCGGCACGAGGAGATGACGCTGGAACCGGCTACGGTGATCAGCTGGACGGCCTCCAACTTCTCCTCCTCCTTCACCGCCAGCAAGGGTTCCGACGCGGGGATCGCCCTCTACGACCCGGTGGTGGACGAGTACGGCAATCTGGTGGGGCAGGTGACCAGCGTCTCCGGCGCGTCCTGCGTGGTCTCCACCGTCGTCGACACCACCCTGAGCCTGGGGGCGCAGATGTATGAAAACGGCGAGGCGGGGGTCGCCGGAGGCGACTTCGCCCTGATGAAAGAGGGGGATCTGAAGCTCTCCTACATCAGTAACACCACCAACCTTGTCATCGGGAACACGGTGATCACCTCCGGCTCCGGCGGGGTCTATCCGGCGGGGCTGGTCATCGGCACCGTCTCCGGCATCGCCGTGGGTTCCTCCGGCCTTGACCCCTACGCCATCGTGGAGCCGGCCTGCGACATCGACGCGCTGGCTCACGTCTATGTCATTACCGAGTTTGCCGTCAGCGAGTGAGGAGGCGGGGCTATGGCGAGACGTAAAAACGGCGTTTTGATTAAAGGACTGATCCTGGCGCCGTATCTGATCATCCTCTATCTTTTGCAGTCCACGGTGTTTACCCATTTACAGCTTATGGGGACGAAGCCCCTCCTGCTGCCGGTGGCGGCGGCGGGCATCGCCTTCTTCTGCGGACGGGTGGAGGGGGGCGTCTTTGGGCTTCTGGCCGGTATGCTGATGGATCTCTCCTACAACCAGCTGACGGTGCAGTTCACCCTGCTGATGACGTTCCTGGGGATCTTAGTGGGGCTTTTGTCCGACACGGTGCTGGCGCAGGGCTTCCCGTCGTATCTTTTGAGCTGCGCCCTGGAGCTGGCGCTGGTGTCCGGCTATCAGATCCTCTCCCAGTGGGTGCTGGGGAACGCCCCCATGGCCCTGACCGCCCCCGTGGCCCTGCGGCAGAGCCTCTATTCCCTGATCTTCTCCCTGCCCCTTTATTACCTCTCCCGGTTCTACTTCCGGGTGACGCGCTCCGGCAGGACCGTATAAATTCGGCGGCCTTTTTCCGGCCGATCCCCCGCTTTGATCTATTGAGGTGACAACATGGAAAAATACGTAAAATCCTCCCGCCTTGTGGCGATGGCGCTGGTGATGGCGCTGCTGCTGACCGTCTACGCCCTGACGCTCTACCGCATCGAGAAGCTGGACGTGAAGGCGCTGATGGACACCTCCGGGACGCTGACCTCCGCCACCACCACGGTGAAGGCGGCCCGGGGCCCCATTCTGGACCGGAACGGGACGCTCTTAGTGTCCGACCGGGAGGTGCATGACGTGACGCTGATCCGCTCGTCCCTTTTGAACGAGGAGGATCCCAACGGGACGGTGCTGAAGCTTTTGAACAAGGCCGACGAGCTGGGGCTGGAGCATACGGACACCTTCCCCGTCACCAAGACGGCCCCCTTTGAGTTCGACGCCTACGCCTCCGAGACACAGCGCAGCTGGATGCGGGAGTATTACGCCTATTTCAAGAACTCGCTGACCGACTATTTTGAGCGGGACATCGACGTGGAGGCGGAGAACGCCGGTCTTACGGCCACCGAGCTCATCAGCTGGATGCGGGAGCATTACGGTATCCCCTACACCGTCCCCGCCGAGGACGCCAGACGCATCATCGGCGTGCGCTGGGAGCTGGAGATCCGGGTGCCGGTGCGCACCAACGACTACGTCTTCGCCAAGGACGTTCCCGACGAGCTGGTGAGCTACATCGCCGAGCAGAACATGACCAGCGTCTCTATCTCCACCCGCTCGGTGCGGGAGTATCACACCGACTACGCCGCCCACCTTTTGGGCTATGTGGGGGCCATGACCAGGGATCAGTACAACGACACCTATAAGGCCCTGGGCTATCCTCTCACCGCCCAGATCGGCCAGTCCGGGGTGGAGGCGGCCTTTGAGCAGTATCTCCACGGCACCGACGGGAAGATGACCGTCTACCGGGACGCCTCCGGCGCCGTCAACGACGTGGTCATCGACAGCGAGGCCAAGGCCGGGAACTGCGTCTTTCTGACCATCGACATCGGCCTCCAGGCCGCCACGGAGGCGGCGCTGGAGACAAGGATCACGGAGATCAACAACGACCGTATCCAGAAGGCCATTGAGGAGACCCCGCCCAACGAGGCCTATCAGGAGCCGGAGCTGGCCCGGGGCGGCGCGGCGGTGATGGTGGACGTGAAGACCGGCGAGGTGCTGGCCATGGCCAGCTACCCCTCCTACGCCCCGGCGGAGTATTACACCAACTACGCGGAGCTTTCCACCGACACGGTGGGTTCGCCCCTGACCAACAGGGCTATCCAGGGCATCTACAACCCCGGCTCCACCTTTAAGATGGTGACGGCCTACGCGGGGCTTTCCAACGGGATCATCTCCGTCAACACCACCTTTGACTGCACAGGCCGGTATATGGCGTACGCGGAGAACCAATACACACCCCGGTGCACCGGCCACCACGGGCCGCTGAACGTGGTGGGGGGCCTGGAGAAATCCTGCAACGTGTTCTTCTTCTCCGTGGGCGACAAGCTGGGCATCACCCGCATGGAGGAAGCCACGCGGCTCTTCGGCTTCGGACAGCGCACGGGCATCGAGCTGAACGACAAGGCGGGCTTTGTGGCCTCCCGGGAGCGGAAAAAAGAGGCCGGGGACGGGGACGGCTGGTACGCCGCCGATAACCTGATCACCGCCATCGGCCAGGGCTACAACGAGTTCAC
>CANPWM010000005.1 GCA_947584295.1 uncultured Oscillospiraceae bacterium
GGATTGCAGATGATGGTGAGAACTGTGAGCGACCTTAGCGAGATCGTCTCCTTCGCCACCATGTGGAACCTGGAGGGACTGGTATTGATCGGCTTTTGCAGCGCGGATTACAAACATCTGCGGGAGCGAGTGCGCATACCCTTTTCGGTCTATGACGCCTGCGGTGTCACGACCGAGCGCGTCTGCGCCGTGAATATCGACGACCGTCACGGGGGCTTTCAGATTGGCGAGTATTTCCGCCTTTGCGGGCACGAGCGGGCCCTGTGCCTTTCGGACAACGATATCGACATGGATTTGGAACGCTGGAAGGGGTTTCAGGAGGGCTTCGGCCCCGGCGCGGAGTTTATGATGATCCCGATGGTCAAAACAGAGCGGACGGCTTTTTACAGGGAGCGGCTTGCGGAGCTTAGGGGCTTCACCGCCATATTTGCCGTATCGGACTATTACGCTGTTGACCTCATTCATTTTTTGCAAAGCAGCGGCGTCGATATACCGGGGGATATCTCCGTCGCTGGATTTGACGACACGCCCCTGTGCGGGTTGGTTTTTCCGTCTCTGACCTCCGTCCGTCAGGACAATGCGGAACGTGCGAGGACGGCATTGGACGCCATCGCAAAAATGCGGGCCGGTGAGCCGGTGGAACCGGTCATTACCCTCTCCACGTCCCTGGTGATCCGTGACAGCACCAGGAACCCCGTGTAAAGTGTGCTCAACCTGCGGTAGAGTCATTAAATCTCAACCGTCGGTTCGTGTTCTTTTACGACCGTTTCCACTATGATAGGCCGTGAAAGGAGGTGCCCGATGTGGACCAAATCAAAATCGGAAAATTCATAGCCTCATGCAGAAAGGAACAGAGCATGACCCAGGCCGTCCTTGCCGAGAAACTCGGCATCAGCGACCGGGCGGTTTCAAAATGGGAAACCGGAAAGTCACTGCCGGATTCCGGGATCATGCTGGAGCTGTGCGATCTTCTGAAAATCAACGTCAACGAACTCCTGTCGGGCGAGAAAATCATGGCAGATTCTTATGACAAGCGGGCAGAGGAAAATCTTCTGGCAATGAAGCGGGAGATGGAGGAAAAGAACAGGCAGCTGCTGAGGGCGGAATACTGGATCGTTTTTCCGGCGGTTATCGCAGGGTTTGCGCTGGTGTTTGTGGCTTCCTTTGTCACGATGCCGCTATGGCTTCGCGCCCTGCTGATTGCGTTTGCTCTTGTGATGATCTTCACAGTCGCTTTCATTGCGGTGGGTATTGAGCAGAAGGCAGGATACTATGAGTGCCAAAACTGCGGCCACAGGTATGTGCCGACCTACTGGCAAACCAATCTGGCCCCGCATTATGGCAGGACAAGGCGCATGAAATGCCCGAAATGCGGAAAACGCAGCTGGCAGAAAAAAGTTTTGACCAGGGAGGATTGATTTTTCCCACCGTCATTTTTCACAAAATCGGCGTTCCATTTTTGTCGCTCCTTACGGATTTAAGTTTTGAAAGTACACCTCCTGATAGGTTATTATAAGCCTGTCAGGAGGTGTTTCCATGAAAAATCAATCTTTTCTCCGTTCCGTCTGCGCTCTGGCGGTTCCCGTGGCGCTGCAATCCATGCTCCAGGCTTCCTTCGGCGTGGTGGATCAGGTGATGATCGGCCAGCTTGGAGGCGTGGAGGTGGCCGCAGTGGGGCTTGCGGGGAAGTTTACGGGGATATTCAATGTGGTCGTATCCGCCGTGGGCGCCGTGGCGGGGATCATGATCTCCCAGTACATGGGGCAGAAGAATGCCGCCGAGACGCGGCGGAGCATGATCCTCAACCTGCGGGTGTGTCTCATTCTTGCTGTGCTGTTCATGTTGGCTGGCGTCGCCGTGCCAAGGCAGATCATGGGTCTTTACATTGAAGAACGCGCGACCGTGGAAGCGGCGGGGCGGTATCTCGCCATCGTCTCCGGCACCTTCCTCCCCGCAGCGGGGATCACGATTTTGTCCACCTATTTGCGGTGCATGGAGAAAGCTTCCCTTCCGCTCTACGCCGGGATCGCGTCGGCGGCGGTCAATACCGGCCTCAATTGGGTGCTGATTTTTGGGAAGCTGGGCGCACCGGCCCTGGGCGTCACGGGCGCGGCACTGGCGACGCTGATCTCACAGCTGGTCTATTTTGTGTCCATCTTTGTAATGTATCTGAAATATCGGGAGAAAGCGGAGATCGACCCGGCGAGCACCTTCGCCTGGGGGCAGTATCTCTCCATGCTTCTCCCGCTCCTGATCAGTGAATTTATGTGGGTTCTGGGCGAAAATGTTTACGCGGGCATATACGGGCATCTGGGAACAGACGCCAGCGCCGCCATGACGCTGACGAACCCTGTGCAGTCCTTGGCCATCGGGGCCCTGTGTGGTCTGAGTCAGGCCGCGTCGATCCTCATCGGCAAACGCCTTGGCGACGGGGACAGGGAGACGGCCTACCGGGAGGCGAAAAAGCTGCTCCTCTACGGCTTGGTGGGTTCCTTGCTGCTGTCGGTGGTGATTTTTTTCATAAGTCCCTGGTATGTGCGCGTTTTCAAGGTGGAGGCTGGCATCCGGGAACTGACGGTACAGATTCTTACCGCCTACGCCGCGGTCATGCCCTTTAAGGTGCTGAACATGATCCTCGGCAGTGGCATTTTGCGCAGCGGCGGAAAGACGACATACGTTATGGTCATTGACCTGATGGGTACATGGCTTTTCGGCGTCCCTCTGGGCCTTCTCTCGGCTTTCGTATTCCACTGGCCCATTCCGTTGGTCTACTTCACCTTGTCCCTGGAGGAGTGCATACGCTTTGCCGTCTCCCTCGTTGTTTTCCAGCGCCGCGGATGGATGAACCAGCTAAAAGCGTGAGGGGGAAATGCGTGAAAATGCAAATTTTTGTTATTTTTTAGTCTGGAGGGTGCTTTTGGAAGCGCCCTCCTTAATTATTTCTTGTCAGGGATAATCGTAAATGGTATAATGCTATCAAAGAGGTGTAAGGTATGCTGAACATAGCGCTTTTACAGATCGAACCGGCGGGGAGCCTGAGGGGGAACCTGGAAAAAGGACGGGATATGTGCCGACGCGCGGTGGAGAGGGGCGCGGATATCGCCCTGTTTCCTGAGATGTGGAGCTGCGGGTACACGATCCCCCAGGAGCAGGACACGCTGAGAGCGTTGGCCGTGGAGCGGGACGGGGAATTCGTCAATGCCTTCGGGCGGCTTGCCCGGGAGCTTCACATGGCCATTGGCGTCACCTACCTGGAGGCATTCAACCCTCTGCCGCGAAATTCCCTTGCGCTGTTTGACCGGTTTGGACGACGGGTGTTGGATTACGCAAAGGTTCACACCTGTGATTTTGGAGATGAGCGGCTGCTGACGCCGGGGGAAGATTTTCACGTCTGTACGCTGGACACCGCCCAGGGGCCGGTGAGGACGGGGGCGATGATCTGCTATGACAGGGAGTTCCCGGAAAGCGCCAGGATCCTGATGCTCAGGGGAGCCGAGCTTATCCTCGTCCCCAACGCCTGCCCCATGGAGATCAACAGGCTCTCCCAACTGCGGGGCAGGGCCTATGAGAATATGCTGGCTGTGGCCACCTGCAATTATCCCGCCTCCGTACCCGACTGCAACGGCCATTCCACCTGCTTTGACGGGGTGGCCTACCTGCCAGGCATGACCGGCTCCCGCGACACCTGTATTCTGGAGGCGGACGGCGGGGAGGGCATTTTTATGGCAAGCCTTGACCTTGACACCCTCCGTACCTACCGGGCGCGGGAAGTCCATGGCAACGCGTACAGGAGGCCCAAAAAATACGGGGATATCGTGAAAGAGGAGATCAGAGAACCGTTTATCAGGCCTGACAGGCGGGACTAAGTTTACATAACTATGCAAAATAAATTAACAAGTTTACATAATTTTTTATTTTCTTTGCGGCGAGTTAACATAAAAAGTTTTCAAGGAGGACTGGATATGAGCAAAGGACTGAAACGGGCGCTTGTAATAATCGCCTCTGTCATATTGGCGCTTTGTCTGTTGGCGCTGGCGCTTTTTCTTGTGGTGACCCACGATTGGTCCGGCGCGGCGCCCATTGACGTGTCGGCGTATGATAACCCGTATATATCCCAGACCGGCAAGCCCATGGTATCGGCCCACCGCAGCGGCGGGGGAATCGCGCCGGAGAATACGCTGATGGCGTTTCGCAACGTGGTGGAGTCGGATTTCGAGGTGGATATCTTTGAGTTTGACCTGGCGCTGACCTCCGATGATGAACTGATCCTGCTCCATGACGAGACGCTGGATCGCACCTCCGACGCGGCGGAGGTATTCGGATATGAAAACGTCTATCCCTCCGGGCATACCTACGACGAGCTGCGCCAACTGAACATGGGGGAGAGCTTCGTCAATGAGGCGGGGGAGTCGCCCTACCGGGGCCTCCGGGGGGAGGCTGTCCCTGACGACCTGCGGGTGCTGAGACTGGAGGATCTTTTCGATTTCCTGGACGGGTACGGGGAGTACCGCTTCATTATGGAGATCAAGGACTCCGGCGACAGGGGAAAGCGGGCTGCGGACAGGATCTATTCGATCCTCTCGGAACGGGATATGCTTGATCGTGCCATTATCGGCACCTTCCACGGGGAGGTCACGGAGTATATGGACAAGACCTATCCCGATATGCTCCGCTCCGCCGGTGTCATGGAGGTGGCGGCGTTTTATTTCTACTCCCTCCTGGGCATCGACCAGCCGGAGGGGTTTTACCACTTCGTGGCCCTCCAGATCCCCGACGAGGATTACATTATCAAGCTGGGAACTACCCGCATGGTCAACTACGCCCACCGGCACAACATCGCCGTCCAGTACTGGACCATCAACGATCCCGACTTGGCGGAGGATCTGGCCGCCAAGGGCGCGGACGCCATTATGAGCGACTACCCGGACATGATTTACGGCCTTTTTTCGTGAGACAATTCCTGTTTCTTCCTGGCTTGTCAGATTAGCCGAAAATTTTGTATAAATGGGCCTTAAATCGCTGAAATAAACACTTGAAGTTTGCCGGAAAGAATGTTATTCTATTAACAATAATGGCGTGCTGTGGGCACGAGGTTATAAAACCGGGGTTCGGGAGGAGAGAACCGGCCCTGACATAAAAAATGGAGGTAATTTTCTATGGCTCGCTTAAGCGAAAACGCTGTGGCGAAGATCAGCGAGATTTGCGGCAGATATGCCGATGAACCTACCCCGCTGATGATGATCCTCAGTGACATCCAGAACGAGTACGGCTACATACCCCTGGAGGTTCAGGAGATCGTCTCCGAAAAGACCGGCATTTCGGTGGCCGAAATCTACGGTGTGGTGACGTTCTACTCCTACTTCTCCCTGAAGCCCAAGGGAAAGTATGTCATCGGGTGCTGCCTGGGTACCGCCTGCTACGTCAAGGGCGGCGGACAGGTCTTTGACAAGTTCTCCGAAGTCCTTGGCATCAAGGGCGGCGAGACCACGGCTGACGGGCTTTTCACGCTGGACGCCCTGAGATGTCTGGGCGCCTGCGGTATCGCCCCCGCTGTTTCCATCAACGGCAAGGTCTATCCCAAGGTCAAGGTATCCGATGTCCCCGACATCGTTGCCTCCTATAAAAACGCGTAAGGAGGAAGGCATCTATGATAAAGACACCCGAACAACTCAACGAGAAGATCGCCGCCTGCTCGGCCTGCCTGGACGGCAAGTTCAAGGGCGAGGATGGCAAGCGCGCCGTGGTTCTCTGCGGCGGCACCGGCTGCCTCTCCTCCAACTCCGCCGAGATCCGTGAGAAGTTCCAGAAGGTCATTGACGAGAAGGGCCTCCATGACAAGGTATCCGTCAACCAGGTGGGCTGCTTCGGCTTCTGCTCCCAAGGCCCCTTCGTGAAGATCTTCCCCGAGGACACCCTTTACCGCATGGTGAAGCTGGAGGACGTGGAGGAGATCGTGGAGAAGGATCTGATTGGCGGCGAGATCGTCGAGCGCCTCCTCTATGTGGATCCCGCCACCGGCGAGAAGGTCCAGCGCCAGGACGACATCAACTTCTACAAAAAACAGCATCGCATCGCCCTCCACGGCTGCGGCACCATTGATCCCGAGAACATCGACGAGGCCCTGGGCTTCGGCGGCTATCAGGGACTTATGCGCGCCCTGACCATGACCCGCCAGGAGGTCATTGACGAGGTCATGAAGGCCGGCCTTCGCGGACGCGGCGGCGGCGGGTTCCCCACGGGCCGCAAGTGGCAGTTCGCCTACAACGAGGCGGGGGACGAGAAGTACGTCGTCTGCAACGGCGACGAGGGCGACCCCGGCGCGTTCATGGATCGCTCCATTCTGGAGGGCAACCCCCTGGCCGTCATCGAGGGTATGGTCATTGCCGGTTACGCCATCGGTGCCAAGAACGGCTATTTCTACGTCCGCGCCGAGTACCCCGTAGCTGTGCGCCGTCTGCGCATCGCCATCAAGGAGGCCAAGGAGATCGGGCTTCTGGGTGAGAATATCCTGGGTTCCGGCTTCAGCTTCAACGTACATATCCGCCTGGGCGCCGGCGCGTTCGTCTGCGGCGAGGAGACGGCCCTCCTCAACTCCATCGAGGGCAAGCGCGGTATGCCCCGTCCCCGTCCGCCGTTCCCGGCGGTGAAGGGCCTGTGGCAATGCCCCACCATCGTCAACAACGTGGAGACCCTGGCCTGCGTACCCTATATCCTGCGGGAAGGCTGGGAGGCCTTCGCCAAGTACGGTACCGAGAAGTCCAAAGGCACCAAGGTCTTTGCCCTGGGCGGCAAGATCAACAATGTTGGTCTTGTTGAGGTTCCCATGGGTACCACCCTCCGGGAGCTTATCTACGACATCGGCGGCGGTATCCCGGGCGGCAAGGAATTTAAGGCCATTCAGACCGGCGGCCCCTCCGGCGGCTGTCTGACCAAGGAATATCTTGACGAGCCTATCGACTTTGACAACCTGGTAGCCAAGGGATCTATGATGGGTTCCGGCGGCGCCATCGTCATGGACGAGGACAACTGCATGGTGGACGTGGCCAAGTTCTACATGGAGTTCATCTGCGACGAGTCCTGCGGCAAATGCACGCCCTGCCGTATCGGCACCAAGCGTATGCTGGAGATCCTCAACAAGATCACCGAGGGCAGGGGAGAACCCGAGGACATCACCGCCTTGAAGGAGCTTGTTCATGTGACCCAGAACGGCTCCCTGTGCGCCCTGGGACAGACGGCCGCCAACCCCATCAACTCCACCATGACCCACTTCATGGACGAGTATCTTGCCCACATCAACGACAAGAAGTGTCCGGCCCACGTCTGCAAGAACCTGATGCAGTACAAGATCGTCAAGGACTCCTGCTTCGGTTGCGGTATGTGCCAGAAGGCCTGCCCCGCCGGCGCTATCTCCCGCACCGACTATGTGGCCCCCGGCAAGAAGCTGGCCACCATGGAGATCGACCCCGCCAAGTGCCTGAAATGCGGCGCCTGCATGTCCACCTGCAAGTTCAAGGCCATCATCAAGGAATAATAGGGGAGGAACCGAGAAATGTCATTAGTGAATATTAAAATCGAGGGACATCCCTATCAGGTCGAGGCCGGCCTCACCATTCTTGAGGCCGCCAAGCGCTGCGGCTATGACATCCCGTCCCTCTGCGCGTTCAACCACGGCGAGTGCAACCAGGGTTCCTGCCGCGTCTGCCTGGTGGAAGCCACCGGCGCCCGGGGCCTTGTGGCCTCCTGCGTCTATCCCGTCAGCGAGGGTATGGAGATCACCATCTCCTCCCCCAAGGCCGTCCAGGCCCGCCGTACCAGCGTAGAGCTGCTGCTCTCCAATCACTCCGCATGGTGCCAGGAGTGCGGCAAGAACGGCTCCTGCGAGCTTTTGCGCGTTGCTCAGATGACCGGCGCCCGTGTCATCAACAAGGAGGGCGCACGCACCCCCGTCACTGTGGACGAGGTAAGCCCCAGCATCATACGCGATACCTCCAAGTGTATCCTCTGCGGCCGTTGCATCGCCAGGTGCCAGAACGCCCACGGCCTCTCCGTCCTGGGCTTTGAGAACCGCGGCTTTAATACCATCGTGGGCCCCGCGGAGAACCGCAGCTTTATGGACTCCCCCTGCATTCTGTGTGGCCAGTGCGTCAGCGTCTGCCCCACCGGCGCGCTGATGGAAAAGTCCGAGATCGGCAAGATCGACGAGGCCAAGCGCCAGGGAAAGTTCATCGTTGTCCAGACCGCCCCCGCCGTCCGCGCCGCCTTGGGCGAGGAGTTCGGCATGAAGATCGGTACCCCCGTCACCGGCAAGATGGTGGCCGCCCTGAAGCGTCTGGGCTTTGACCGTGTCTACGACACCAACTTCGGCGCAGATCTCACCATCATGGAGGAGGCCAACGAGCTGGTGGGCCGCATTAAAAACGGCGGCGTCCTGCCCATGATCACCTCCTGCTCTCCCGGCTGGGTCAACTACGCCGAGTACTACTACGGAGATCAGCTGGATCACCTCTCCTCCTGCAAGTCCCCCCACGAGATGTTCGGCGCCATCGTCAAGTCCTACTTCGCCGAGAAGAACGGCCTGGATCCCAAGAACATCTTCGTTGTCTCCGTCATGCCCTGCACCGCCAAGAAGTTCGAGAAGGAGCGCGACCAGCTGAAGAACGCCGCCGGACTTCCCGACGTGGACTGCGTCCTCACCACCCGTGAGCTGGGCGACCTGATCCGCCGCTCAGGTATCAACTTCACCAAGCTCCCCGACGAAGAGTTTGACCAGGATCTCCTGGGCGAGTACACCGGCGCCGGCGTCATCTTCGGCGTCACCGGCGGCGTCATGGAGGCGGCCCTGCGTACCGCTTACCATATCCTCACCGGCCGTGAGCATGAGCTTGTGAAGTTCGAGCAGGTGCGCGGCCTGGAGGGCATCAAGGAGGCCGCCATTGACATTGACGGTACCACCGTCAACGTGGCCGTGGCCCACGGCATGAAGAACGCCAAGGTGCTGATGGACGAGGTTCGCGCCGGTACCAGCAAGTACACCTTCATCGAGATCATGGGATGCCCCGGCGGGTGCGTCGCCGGCGGCGGCCAGCCCTATGTGAAGCCCTGCTTCCTGCCCAACGAGGACATCGACATTCTGGACACCTACAAGGCCAAGCGTTCCGCCGCTCTCTACTCCGAGGACGAGCGCCAGACTGTCCGCCAGTCCCACAACAACACCCAGATCCAGCAGCTCTACGCAGATTTCCTGGGCGAACCCTGCGGACACCGCGCCCACGAGCTTCTCCACACCACCTATGCGGCCCGCGAGCGGTTCAACTGAGAAGCAGCCTTTTGATGTATTCCCCCGCCAAACCGGCGGGGGAATATTTTTTATGACAAATTGTAAAATATTCTTGACAAATTATCTGATAAGAATTACAATGAAGAAAACCGAAAAGGGGTGTTCTTATGACAAATATAGCTGTTCCTCTTATCCTGCTCGCACTGGTGGGCGGGTTTACGGCCCTGATCCTTTATGCGTCCTATGACCGAAAAAGCAAGGTGGGAAACGGACAGTTTGATGAGCGCCAGCTCATTGCCCAGGGGAGGGGCTTTGGGTTGGGGCTCCTCGTGATGGTTCTCGGCGGACTTGGCATCTATTTGTACGACGGACTGTCGGACAGAGAGATCATGACAGCCGGTACGGCGGCGATCCTCCTGTGTTCAGCCGGCATGACAGTGGCCAACATTTACTGCATCGCCAAGGACGCCTATGTGTCCATCAGGGGGAGCAGGATCGCAACGCTTATCTCCGCGGGAGGTCTGGGGACGATGATGCTCGACGTCGGCATCAGGCGTCTGCGTGAGGACGGCCCGATGGTGGACGGTCGGCTCGGCCCCTGCTGGGGCCATCTTGCCCTCGGTTTTATGTTTCTCAGCATGTTCGTATGCCTGTTGGTGAAGCTCCTTCTGGATTGGAGAAACAAGGAATGAAGAATCTACGGCTGAAGGCCGCCAGGGCGGCGCAGGATCTGAGCCAGCAGGCCCTGGCCGACCGGGTGGGCGTGACCCGCCAGACCATCAACGCCATTGAGAAGGGGGACTACAACCCCACCATCAATCTGTGCATCGCCATCTGCAAGGAGTTGGGCAAGACCCTGGACGAGCTTTTCTGGGAATAAACGCTATATCGTAAACAGGAACCTTAATATTTTATTAAGGCTCCTGTTTTTTGTTGACATTTTTCGGAGGCCATGATAATATAACTGTATTAATACAGTTAGTACGGTTAATACGGCTGTGAAAGAGGTGGTCGAATGTTGCAGCTAAATTTCCGGGACGGCCGGCCCATCTACGAGCAGGTGAGGGACGGCTTGCGGAAGCTTATCATCACGGGCGTAATTCCGGCGGGGGACAAGCTGCCATCGGTGCGCTCGCTGTCCGGCTCCCTTGCCATCAACCCCAACACCATTCAGAGGGCCTATGAGGCCTTGGAGCAGGAGGGGTACGCCTACACGGTGGCGGGGAAGGGGAGCTTCGCAGCGCTCCCCACGGACGTGCGGGAGGATCGGCGGCAGGAGCTTTTTTCAAAGCTGGACGCCATTGTGCAGGAGCTTTCGTTCCTGGGCGTAAAGCCCGATGAACTGGCGGAGCGGTTCGCCAGGAGAGAGGAGGAAGAACAATGATCGAGGTCAAAAATGTTGTCAAAAGCTTTGACGGCTTCCACGCCCTTGACGGGCTGACCATGACAGTCCCCCAGGGGGCCATTTACGGCCTTGTGGGGCCCAACGGGGCGGGGAAGTCCACCATACTGCGGCATCTGTCCGGCGTTTACCGGCAGGATTCCGGCGATATCACCCTGGAGGGCGCGCCTATCTTTGAAAATCCCGCCGTCAAGCGCAGGATCGCGGTGATCCCCGACGAGGTCTACTATTTCGGCTCCGCCACCACGCGGGATATGATGAAATTCTATAAGGGCCTCTATCCAAAATTCGATATGGGGCGCTACGACCGCTTGAGAGAGGCTTTTCCCGAGGTGGACGAGCGGCGGCCCATCAGGAGGTTGTCCAAGGGCATGCAGAAGCAGTCAGCCTTCTGGCTGGCCCTGAGCTGTCGGCCCGATTACCTGCTGCTGGACGAGCCGGTGGACGGCCTGGACCCGGTGATGCGCCGCCAGGTCTGGTCCATTCTCATGGGCGACGTCTCCGAGTACGGCACCACGGTACTGGTGTCCTCCCACAATCTGCGGGAGCTTGAAGATGTGTGCGACCATGTGGGGATCCTCAGCCACGGCAAGGTGGCGCTGGAGCGTTCGCTTTCGGAGCTTCAGGGCGGCATCGTCAAGCTCCAGATCGCCTTCAACTCCTCCCAGCCCCCGGAGCTGCCCCCGGAGATCAAGATCCTCCACACCGCTAACCTGGGCCGCATCTATACCTACATCGTCCGGGGGAACGTGGAGGAGACGCAGGCTCGCTTCGCCGCCTTTGAGCCGCTGTTTATGGAGGCCCTGCCGCTGTCCTTAGAGGAGATCTTTATTTATGAAATGGGAGGTGAGGACTATGCAGTTCGAGACATCGTACTTTGACAGGACGCTCTTTAAGAAGAATTTCACCCGCTTCTGGCCCATCTGGGCAAGCTACCTGGTCATCTGGTTATTTGCCCTGCCCATCAACGCGCTGACCTCGTTCAGCGGTACGAATAACGGATATTATTCCGCTATGGCGAGTTCGGCCAGCGCCCACATCTGGTTTGCCCTGGTCTACGGCCTCTTTGCCGCCATGGCGGTGCTGAGCCACCTGTATGCCTCCCGGTCGGCCAACTTCTACGGGACGCTCCCTGTGCGCCGCGAGGGCATCTTCCTGACCCAGTACCTCTCCGGCTTTGCCTTCGTGGCCCTTCCCCAGCTCGTCGTGGCCGCGTTCATGGCTGTGATCGGCTTTGCCTGGGGCGCCGCGCCCATTCTTCCGTGCCTTGCCTGGCTGGGCGTCGGTATGGGCATGATGTTCTTCTTCTATACCTTCGCGTTCCTCTGCGGCGTCTTCACCGGCCATATCCTGGCCCTTCCGGCCTTTTATGTCATTCTGAACTGCCTTGCCTATATGGTCTATGACCTGATCAGCGCCGTAATGGAGCGGACCTTCTGGGGCTTCGCGGGCTTTGGAAATACCGTGGACAGCCTCGTGGAGTGGCTTACGCCTGTGTTGCCCCTCTCCAATATACGTTTTCAGTACAGTGACAAGGTGGGTAACACAATCGCCGGGGGCGAGTATCTGCTGGTCTACTGCGCTGTGGCCCTGGTGCTTCTGGTGTGCGCGTTCTTCCTCTACAAGCACCGCAAGCTGGAGTCCGCCGGGGACGTGGTATCCTACCGCTTTGTGCGGCCCGTATTCAAATATGGCGTCGCCGTCTGCACCGGCCTGTTCCTGGGCTATTTGACCTCGGAGATCATCGGGGAGCCGACCCTGCCCATCATGGCGGTCATCTGGACGGTGCTGGGCTGTTTCGCCGCCCAGATGCTCCTGGACAAGACCTTCCGTGTCTTCAAAAAATGGAAGGGCGTCCTAGCGGTGGGCGTTGTCATGGCAGCGGCTATGGCCTGCGTCACCTTCGATCTCATGGGCTTTGAGTCCTGGATCCCCGAGGTGGAGGATGTAAAGAGCGTGGACGTTCTCCAATTCTATGCCAATGTGGGGTGGAATTCCGGGAACGACGGACGCTTTACCGCCACGGATCCGCGCACGATCCAGGACATCATCACGATCCATAAAAACGCCATCGCGTACGGCAACGGTGAGTTCGCTCCAGGGGATTACAGCAAAGAGGGCAGTATCAACATCGAGGTCGTCTACCATACAAAGACGGGGGATCATACCCGCCAATATTTCTACACCTTCGCCATGCCCGAGGCGGATGTCCCCGGTACCACGGCCAACGCCCTGCAGGATATCGTAAACAACCGTGAGCTATACTGGGAGATCTACGGCTTTGCTCAATTGGAGCGCCAGCTGGCCGCCGGCGCCATGCTCCGGGAGGTGGACTACTCCTATGAGAATTTTGACGGCTACAACAATGAGGACGATTTTGAACTGGGCTATATGGCCCCCAGCGAGACCGGCAAAGAGACGTATTTCTTCGGCAGCGACGCCCTGGAGCTTCTGAACGCGGTAAAGACCGACTTCTTTGCCGGACGGATCGGCGTTATCGACTTTAACAACAAGCTGGAACGGGAGGACTGTTACAGAATGTTGAGATTCTACTGCTCCGATGAGCTTATCTTAGGAGATGAAAACTCCTCCAGTTACAGCTTCTACAGCACGGATACGCAACTGTATTCGACCTACATCAGCATCAGCGTGATGCCCGAATCCACTTTGACCCTTGAGACCCTGGAGCGCCTCTTCCCCAACGCCACCATGGCGGAAGACCTGTGGACAAAATGAGACCCTTATAAAGCTGAGATACAAAACAAATCCTCACGGCTGACGCCGTGAGGATTTGTTTTGTAGGTGAATTTAAAAGCTTCAATCCGTACCGCCGCTTGTATCAGCGCCGCCGGAAACGCCCGCCCCGGGCTTCAAAATGACCCACCCGCAGGGGAAGTATCTGCCGTTGGGCATATTGTGGGCGCTGTTCTTGGTAATGGGTTCGCCGTCGTAGACCATGATGGCGCTGGAGCCGCCGTCGTTTGTCATGGCGGTGAAGCAGTCATACCGCAGGAGGATATCGGCGCACACGGAGACGGTGGTTCCGATGCTGTACCCGGGCTGACGGCCGTCGATGATCAGCAGAAGCGTGTCCTTGGTGGAGGTCTGGCCGATGCAGGAACGGGGCTGGATCCCCATGCCGCTGGAACCCTTGCCGACGCGCTTTTCGCCGTTGGCCACAAGGACAGGGAAGAACTGCATACCGTCCCGCAGGCTGTCCACATCGACCTCCGTACCCACGCGGAAGTTGTTGTCCCAATCGAAGCCCGCGATCTGGAAGGGGGACTTCTTGGTGGGCTTGCTGATAAGCTCGCCCTGGGATTTCACAAGCCCCACGGCCTCGGTGCCGCGCCCCTTTCCGTCCTCATCTTCAAATCCGCCGGCGTTGATGCCCAGGACGGCGTCGTAGTCCTCGCAGTACTCCACCACCGTTTCGCCCCGGTTGGCAAATCTGGTGTCCTTGCCCAGAATGGTACGCGCGCTGTCCAGGCACAGGGCCAGCTTTCCCTTGTAGCCCTCGCCCTCCACCTCCATGATCAGGATCTGGTTGGGCATATCAATGGCCCATACGGTGTCCCCGGCGGTGGTCTTGATCCCCAGGGAGGCCATATCCTTCTGCCGGATATTCTCAAGCGCCAGATCGGCCGGGATCGTAGACGCGTCGATCTGCGGGAACATGGCCAGCAGCAGATCCAGGGCGGAGGGAGGCGGCTCCGTTTGGGGTGTGGTATCTGTCGTATCCGTGGTGTCCTGGACGGGCGGCAGGGTGGGGGCTGTGGTGTCAGGCCCCGGAGGCAGGTCGCTCTGGTCGATCTTGTTCCTGTCCATCTCCTCCTGGATCTCGTCCATCACCTGGTCGATGACGTCTTTGGGGATAAAGGCCGTGGCCAGCCACTGGTGATGCAGGGTGTTCATGGCCGTCTCGATGTAGAGGGTTCGCAGATTTTTGATAAAGGGGATATTGGCGTAGACCGCCGTCAGATAACCGGCCGCCAGCACGACGGCAACACAAATAAGGCAAATAAGGACCCGCTTCTTTTTGCCGGATTTCACGGGTGCCTTTTTTGCCGTATGAGCGCCTCTGGTGCCGCCCAACACTTTTGTGGTTTTTTCTTTTAAATCGTTCATGCTCCCTATTTTAACAAACCCCGCTGTATTTTGCAAGGGGATTGTGTTGTCAAACTATGAATTTTGTTTTAAGATGGCGAACGCGCAGCCCTGCGGAAAGACACGGTTGAAAAACAGCGGCGGATATAGTATAATCGTGAAAAAGAATCCCCAGAGCATACGGAGGATATCCATGTTTGAGCTTTTGAAAACCGAGGGGCGCGCCCGGCGCGGCGTATTCCACACCGCCCACGGAGCCGTCCAGACCCCCGTCTTTATGAACGTCGGCACTCAGGCGGCCATCAAGGGCGGCCTCTCCGCCCATGACCTTGTGGAGCTTGGCTGCCAGATCGAGCTTTCCAACACCTATCATCTGCATCTTCGCCCCGGCGACGGCCTGATCCGGGAGATGGGCGGCCTTCATAAGTTTATGAACTGGCAGGGGCCTATACTCACCGACTCAGGCGGTTTCCAGATCTTCTCACTGGCCAAGCTGCGGAAGATCACCGAGGAGGGTGCCGCCTTCAACTCCCACATCGACGGACGCCGCGTCTTTATGGCCCCGGAGGACTCCATACGCATACAGTCCAATCTGGGCTCCGACATCGCCATGGCCCTGGACGAGTGCATCGGCCTCCCCGCGCCCTATGACTATGTGAAGGCCTCGGCGGAGAGAACAAGCCGCTGGCTCACCCGGTGCAAGGCGGAGCTTGACCGTCTGAACGCACTTGAAGATACCGTGAATCACGGCCAGATGCTTTTCGGCATCAACCAGGGCGCCACCTATAAGGATATCCGCTGTGACAACATGGACGCCATAGCTCAGCTGGAGCTGCCCGGGTACGCCATCGGCGGCCTGGCGGTGGGGGAGACCACCCAGGATATGTATGACACCATAGACGCGGTGGAGGAGCATATGCCAAAGGACAGGCCCCGCTACCTGATGGGCGTGGGAACCCCCTCCAACATCATCGAGGGCGTCTACCGGGGCATCGACTTTTTTGACTGCGTTATGCCCGCCCGCAACGGCCGCCACGGGCATCTTTTCACCTGGGACGGGATCATCAACATCAAAAACGAAAAATACGCCCGGGACGATACCCCCATCGACCCGGAGTGCGACTGTCCGGTTTGCCGTACCTACTCAAAGAGCTATCTCCGCCACCTCTTTTCCGCCGGGGAGATATTGGGCCTGCGCCTGGCGGTGGCCCACAACCTCTATTTTTACAACAAGCTGGCGGAAAGGATTCGCCAAAGTCTGGACGACGGCTGCTTTGAGGCGTTCCGAAACCGCTATTCCCAGGTGCTTGGCACAAGAAAATGACAGATATGCCAAATAATTCTTGCATTTGCGCCCAAGACACGCTATAATAGAAATACTTCTCATAAGAAAACGGAGGTCAATTATGTCATCAAAGAGCAAAAAGCTTATAAAGCGCGTCGCCGTCGTGGTCATGTGCGCGGCGCTTTTCCTTGTGACCCTTTCCGGCTGTATGCCTGTGGGCGGCGAAGGCACCGGCGCCACGGGTGACGGTACGGAGGCCGCCAGCATGGGCGGCTTTGGCATCGGCACCATGATCATCTACCTGGTGGTCATCATTCTCGTCTTTTACTTCTTCATGATCCGCCCCGAAAAGAAGCGCAAGAAGAAAACCGAGGAGATGCGCAACTCCCTGGCGGTGGGCGACAACATCACCACCATCGGCGGCATGGTGGGCAAGATCGTCAACATCTCCGGCGACTTCATCACCTTCGAGACCGGCGAGGATCGGGTGCGCATCAAGATCGCCAAGTGGGGCATCTCCTCCACCGGCAAGGACGCCGAGGAGCCGGATCAGAAGGCGTAAGCCCCTCCCCCTAAAAAACAGGTATTTTTATCCCCTCCCGGGAATAAGTCTTATCAAGGCTTGTTCTCCGGGAGGGATTTTTTATGGCAAAGCTTGACGGAAAAAACGAATGGAAAAGGATACTGACAGGGGCGCTTCTGGGCGCGGCGGTGACGGTGGCGCTCTCAGCGGCCATCACCATGTTTATGGCCATGTTTGTGGCCGCCGGCAGGATAGGGGAAGGGTCGGAGCGGACCGTCGTGGTCATTGCCGCCTTCGTGGCCTCGGCAGTGGGGGCGCTGGCGGCGCGGCTTAAAAACCACGGGGCCGCCCTGCTCTCAGGGATCATGACGGCGGCCATCGTCATTTTGGTAAGATTGCTTATAATGCTATTATCGGAAACAGGCACAACTATTGACGGGGCCGATATGGCCGTTATCCTCAGTATCTTGTGCGGCGGCCTGGCGTCAGGCGCAATAACTGGACATCGCCGCCGCAGACGCAGGTAATGGCTGGCAAAATGACGGTGTGAAATATTACAATCTGTAATCAAACTGTCATGTTGACATAATTTCGCCATGATTACCTATATATTGTGCTGATTACATAACTCGGCTTCAAAATATAGCGCCAATTTGCCCTTTTGCCCCGCTTTAAACGTCCCACGGTACGCTCAGTTAACATAATAGCGTTAACATAATTTATGTGCATAATCAACAAAAATTCGATTTTCTATTGATTATTTATTCCAGTTGCGTTATTATATAAGAGCCTCCGTTGGGAAAGGTTTTCTGGTATGTTTTTCCCGATCGCCGCATAGTCTTGTGCGGGTGATTTGAGTATGAACAAAAGAAGATTTTCTCCCGGCTCTCTCCGCGCCCCCCGGCTGGGCTTTCCGGCCTTTGCTTTCTGCGCGGTGAGCTTTCTGCTGGGCGTCCTGTTGGGCGTCCTGCTCTCCGGGGGCGTTACGGAGGGGGATTTCGCGTCGGAGCTTTTCTCCGGCTACGGGGAATCGGTCTTGTCCGGCGTCGGGAAGCCCAACTTTACCTCCGTCTTTCTCAGCGTCGCCTGGTATCACCTCTTGGCGATCCTTCTCAGCTTTACCATGCTGGGCGTGGCGCTGATCCCTCTGGTGTCCGCTGTACGGGGGTTCACGCTGTCCTTTACGCTGGCGGCTCTTGTCCGGCTCTACGCCTCCCAGGGGGTCGCCGCCGGTATGCTCCTGGTGGGCTTTACGGCGCTTTTGTCCGTACCGATTTTCTTTCTTGTGTCAGTTGACGCCATGTGCGCCTCCGGGGAGCTTGTCAGGGTCGGCCTTTTGCGCCAGCCTCCCGCCGGCCCCGGCGCGTACACCGCCGATCTCTTTATCCGCTTTCTCCTGGCGCTTTTTCTGTTGCTGCTTATCTCCGCGGGGGAGAGCGCCCTGCTGGGGGCCGGGATCATTCCTCTGCCCGCCGTTTTTTGACCTCATACGAAGGAAGGTGGCCATGTGCCCAAAGAGAATTATATAGAGAGCTTTGAGCGATACCTTTCTGACGTGAAGCAGGTGTCAAACAATACATATCTTTCCTACGTCCGGGATATCAACCAGTTTTCCGACTACCTTGAGCGCTATCTGAGAACTGATGTCACCGCCGCGACCCAGGAGACCGTCAGCGGCTACATCGCCTGGCTGCGGGGAGCAGGGAAGTCCTCCTCCACCATCGCCAGGAGCCTTGCCTCCCTGAAGTGCTTTTATAACTACCTCATATCCCAGAACATCGTGGAGCAGAACCCCGTGTTCGATATCCCCGTGGAGCGCGCCGAGAAAAAGCTCCCCCAGATCCTCACCAGCGCCGAGGTGGAGCTTCTGCTGGATCAGCCCAAATGCACCGACATGAAGGGCTACCGTGACCGGGCCATGCTGGAGCTTCTCTACGCCACCGGGATCCGCGTCAGCGAGCTTATCAGCCTCAATATCGACGACGTGAAGCTCTCCGCCGGCATCATCAAATGCACCACCCACGACAAGGAGCGTTACATTCCCATGTACTCCGCCGCCATCAAGGCGGTCAGCGACTATATCACCCTTGTCCGTCCCCAGATGGTGGCCACGCCCACGGAGCAGGCGCTGTTTGTCAACGTCAACGGCGAGCGCATGACCCGCCAGGGCTTCTGGAAGGTGTTAAAGCACTACCAGGAGACCGCCGGGATCGAAAAGGACATCACCCCCCACACCCTCCGGCACTCCTTTGCCGCCCACCTTCTGGAGAACGGCGCCGACCTGCACTCCATTCAGGAGATGCTGGGCCACGCGGATATCTCCTCCACGCAGGTATACGCCCAGCTTGTCAAAAAGCAGCTGAAGGACGTCTACAACAAGGCCCACCCCAGGGCGTGACCCCTCCCATAGAAGCCAAAACCCCCGGCAAAAGCCGGGGGTTTTCTGTACTCAAAAATATTTTTAATTATTTTTGCATTTTCCTATTGACAGATTACTTCGCCTATGGTATAATACACCCAGGGTGGAAAAGCGGCGCGTTCACTCCGTGAATTTCAGGCTGATATCCAGCGCCGCCACGGAGTGGGTGAGAGCGCCGATGGAGATGATGTCCACGCCTGTTTCCGCCACCTCCCGCAGATCCCGCTCGCCCATGTTGCCGCTGGCCTCGGTGACGGCCCTGTGGTCGATGAGCTTGACGCAGGCGCGCATATCCTCCACGGACATATTGTCCAGCATGATGATATCCGCCCCGGCGTCCAGGGCCTGCCGCACCTGGTCCATGGTCTCCGTCTCGATCTCGATCTTCAGGGTGTGGGGGGCGTTGCGCCGCACGGCGCTGATGGCCTGGGCGATCCCCCCGGCGGCTACGATGTGGTTGTCCTTGATGAGAATCCCGTCGGCCAGGTTAAAGCGGTGGTTTCTGCCGCCCCCGGCCTTGACGGCGTACTTCTCCAGGACGCGCAGTCCCGGCGTCATCTTCCTGGTATCCACGATGACAGCGCCCGTACCCTCCACGGCCTTCACCGCCGCGCTGGTGGCCGTGGCGATGCCGGACATATGCTGGACAAGGTTCAGCGCGACGCGCTCCCCGCATAGAACGCTTCGGGAGGGGCCGGAGATCCTGGCGATGTTGTCGCCCTTTTTCACCCGGTCGCCGTCGGAGATCAGGGGAGTGACCGTAACCTTTTCGTCCACCAGCCGGAACACCCGCTCCAAAACGGCCATTCCGCAGAATACCCCGTCCATCTTGGCCCGGAAATAGCCCGTGGAGACGGCGTCCTCCGGGATACAGCTCTCGGTGGTAATGTCCCCGGTACCCAGGTCTTCCGCAAGGGCCTCCAGGATCAGTTTGTCAAGTCCTATATAGTTCATACGCTCCCTCCAATCAGCTTTCCCGGTAGTGCGCGCCGATGCTCTCACGCCGCGCCAGCGCGGATTCTATAATGGCCTTGGATATAATGGCCAGGCTCAGATCCTCATCATAGGCCTTATCGCTGTTGAATCCCACGGACAGCCGCTCCAGGATCGCGCTCATCTCGGAAAGCGCCGTCTCCAGCCCCTCCTTTGTGCGGATCACAAAGCAGTGGGTACTCATGATCTTCTGCATCTTCGCCCGCAGGGCCTTGAAGTCGATGTCCAGCGCCGGTCTTACGGGCAGGGACGGCTGAAGCTCCCGGGCGGTGGACAGGGCAGGGGAGAAGGTGCTGTTGATATCCTCCGCCGCGCGCCTGCCGAAAACAAGGCACTCCAGCATGGAGTTGGAGGCCAGCCGGTTGGCCCCGTGGACGCCGGTGGAGGCCGTCTCGCCGCAGGCGTAGAGGCCGTGGACGGCGGTGCGGGCGTAGAGATCGGTCTTGACGCCGCCCATCATGTAGTGATGGACAGGGCAGACGGGGATCCATTCCTCAGCGATATTGATGCCCCGGCGCATACACTCGTTGTAGATGGTGGGGAAGCGGTGGCTCAGCTCCTCCTCGGGCTGGGACGTGATATCAATATAGACGTGATCCTCGCCGGTGCGCTTCATCTCGTTATAGATCCCCCGGGCCACGATGTCCCGGGGAGCCAGCTCCGCCAGCTCGTGCTTGCCCACCATAAAGCGCACGCCCTCGGAATTTTTCAAAAGACCGCCCTCGCCGCGCACGGATTCGGAGATCAGGAAGGCGCGGTTTTCCCGGTTGGGGGACCACAAGCCCGTGGGGTGGAACTGAATGAACTCCATGCCCCGCAGCTCGGCCCCGGCCCTGATGGCCGCCGCCAGCCCGTCTCCCGTGGCTACGGCGGGGTTGGTGCTGGACTCAAAGACCTGCCCGATGCCGCCGGTGCAAAGCACCAGATGGCGGGTGGCCACCGTCTCATACTTGCCGTCATCGTCCTTGACGATAAGGCCGGAGACGCCCTTCTCATCGGTGAGGATATCCACAAAGAAGGTGTTATCCCGGAAGATGATGTTGTCCCGCTGGGAGGCGATGTAGGCCAGCGTCTTGACGGTCTCCCGCCCGGTGGCGTCGCCTCCGGCGTGGAGGATACGGTTTTTGTGGTGTCCGCCCTCCCGCGTCCTGTCCAGCTCGCCGTATTCGTTCAGGTCAAAGGGGACGTTCATCTTGATCAGCGCCGCGATATCCCGGGGCCCCTCGTCCACAAGCACATGGACAGCCGCCTCGTCGCAGAGGCCCGCCCCGGCCACGATGGTGTCCTTGAAGTGAAGCTCCGGGTCGTCGTCGGGGGCCGTCACCACGGCGATGCCGCCCTGGGCCAGCCAGGAGTTGGAGATATCTATGGTCTCCTTGGCGAAAACACAGCAGTTCAAAGAAGGGGAGAGGTTCAGGGCGCAGTATAGCCCCGCGATCCCGGCCCCCACGATCACCACATCGTAGTTTGAGTGCCGCTCCGGCTTCACAGAGCCGTCGATGGCGTAACGAAGCATAGTCAAAACCTTCTTTCGTATAAAAGGGAACGCCGGCCGAATGTTCCCCTTATTATATCAGCAACGGGCAATATTGGCAACCGCAATATGACCAAAAACATGAAATTATTTATTTTGCTGTTTACTTATTTTCACTATTGCTTTCTTGCAAAAGCTCCTTTGCGATTGACTGAATCTGACAAACGGATAGCTCCTCGATTTTACCGTGCCAAAGATCCAGCTTTCTGTTCAATCCTTCGAGCAGCCTGCGTGATGCCGAACCATGCCCGGAGCTCTCCGCGTTTGCGCCTTCCGCCTCACGGATGAAATGGGGCAGGAGATTTCTCTCGGTGGAGTAAATGAGTTCCACCAGTTTGGCCCGATATTCAAGATCTTCAGACGACATAGCGCCGTTTTGCCGGATATCCCGCGCGTGCTGGGCTTCGTGCTTCAAAAGCGATACCCTGAAGTCCTCGCTGTCAAAATCATACCCCTGCCGGATACAGCAGATCACACCATCGCTGTCCGTCCAGCCGCCTGTGCCAAGTTCGCCATAGGAGATGTAATCAAGCCAGCTTTTTGAGATAAACCCGTCCAGAAGCTTTACGGTATATGTCTCGATCCCGTCGGGAAGCTCTACCTCATACGTTGTGATTTCCGTGCTTTTCCACACATACGGCCCGTAGTATCCGTCTGTCCGTCCCCCCATGAAATGAAGGTGCTTATCGGCAAATACTTTTGCGAGCTTGTCCCGTTCGAGGAATTCCAGAGACATAGGATCTTTGATCCCAAGGATCTCCGTTAATTGATCCCTGAGGGCGGCTTCCGCCTGCCTTTTGTCCAAACGGAGGTAGAATGCGTCCCTGTAATATGACTGATACGCTTTCAGGATATTATTTACCAGATCATCCTCAAACGTATCGAATTGCCCGCGCTCAAACCGATTTATAAAGCTTTTGTATAAATTCTCTTTATCAGGAAATTGCTTTAAATATGCGATGACACCGGGCAAGTCTCCGTTTATGAGGAAAGTGTAGTAATCGTTCCTGTCAAACCTCATCGTCGTCCTCACTGATTTCCGCCTCCGCCGTTTTATTCATCTTTTTATGTCCGGCGAGAGGGGAGAGGGCGGCGGCCTCCCGCAGTCCCTCGTTCTCCACATGGGTGTAAATCTCCGTGGTATTCAGATGCTCATGCCCCAGAAGCTCTTGGAGGGTGCGCACATCGACGCCGGAGTGGAGCATCAGGGTGGCGGCGGTGTGGCGGAGCTTGTGGGCGGAGTATTTCGTCTCGTCAAGCCCGGCGGCCCCCAGGTGCTTTTTCACCAGCGCGTGGACGGTGGATTTGCTGATCCGCTCCCGGCGGGAGGAGAGGAAAAGCGCCCGTTCCCCGTTGGGAGCCACGGTTTTCCGCACCGCCAGATAATCGTTGATGGCGTCGGCCACAGCGTCGTTGATGTATACGACGCGTTCCTTGTTGCCCTTGCCCAGTACCCGCAGGTGGTCGGCTCGGACGTCTGTCAGATTCAGGCCCACCAGCTCAGAGATACGCAGACCGCAGTTGAGGAAGATCGTCAAGATGCAGTAATCTCTTTCCTTATTTTTTCCATCTACGCTGTCCAAAAGCCGCTCGGATTCATTGAGTGAAAGGTATCTGGGCAGAGATTTCATGATCTTGGGGGAGTCCAGATCCTGAATGGGGTTGGACTCCAGCTGATGGGTTTTCAGAGTCAGATATTTATAAAACGAGCGGATCGTAGACACCTTACGGGCGCGGGAGGCGGAGTTCAGGCCGTATTCCGGGTCATTGGCGTTTTGATTTCGCACACGGTTCCGGGACATATAGCCCAAGTAGTCATAGACGTCGGAGAGGGTAACGGAGCGGACGAAGTCCAGATCCACGTCGGCAATGGAGATCTCCTCAAGATCCGTATTGCGCGGAAGGCCGGAACGGGTAAGCTTCATAAAGCGGAAAAACGTCCGAAGATCCAGATAATATTCGTCCACGGTTTTCCTTGAGTGGCCGACGATATTCTCGTGGTAGTTGAGAAAGTTCCTGATGATCTCAGGCGCCTCGGTGCGGTAGTCCATAAAAATTCTCCTTTGGTACGCCGGGGAAGTGGCCGAAAAGCCCAAAGCCAGTATATCATACGGTTTGAAAAAAAACCACACATTTTTGAACAAAATAAAAATTTTGTTCAATGTAGGGGAGGGCGAAGCAACGGCAAGGGACGCAAATTACGTTACCGGCATTATCCCACACAAAGTTTGACAAGTCAAGAGGTTTGGGCCGGTTTAGCGCCTGCGCGCGCGGCTAAAGCCTTGCCGCACGCAGGCGGCACAGTATTTGCCTTTTGGAGTTCATACGCATAGAGCGCACGAATGACCAAGGACAGACACGCAGTTGCCTCAGCATACAACCCGTTTTCTCTCATGAACGACTTTAAATCGGCGTACACGCCATCAGGGACTGTCAGATTGATTCTATGGTTGTTACCGGGCATCTTATCATTTCCTCCCGTGTAATCTCCGTGCAAGGCGCTTAGACGGCCTTTTGACGGCCTCCACATTAGCGTCAGACGTGTTTTGCTGGAGCTTGAGTATTTCTTCCTCTGACAGCATATCGCCTTCTTTTACGGCTTTCTGGAGGTTACCGACACAGGCCAAGGTATCGTAGGCGTTATAGTCGGCGTTGGTCACAAACCAACAGCCAACATGGATAGGCTTTACGAGCTGTGTACTGGTGGCGTTTTCCAAATCCCATGCGTCATACTTCTTTAGACGTTGGAATCTCCATAACTTGTCACATTCATAGACTACACTTGTAACTTGCCGAAGCAACGCATCAACGTGTCCAAAGCGTTGAGCTGTATAGTAAAGGCTTATATAGTAATGCCGACAAGTTAAGATAGTATTCAGCAGTAACGGGTCAATATTGCTTTTGAAGTTGCGGCTGTTCATCTGGACACTGAATTCATCACCGAGTACAAGGGTTATGGTCAAGGTATTATGTTCATCGTCATACTCCCTATTGTTATCGGCGGCAAAGACCACTTGCCGGAGGTCTTTGAAGTCCTCATAGGGAATATTTAGATGGACGTTTGAAATGACCTTGATGCGCTGGGTGACCATCTTCTTGCGGCGGGGACACCATACACGCTTTCCGTTATAGTGCTTATAGGCGGACACAACACGGTGGACGGCGGAGAGGGTCTTGCCTTTGCCGAAAAGGCCGGTATAGGCCACAAGCTCGCCGGAATGGTATAGATTATACTGCTTGCGGACGATATACCGGTAGAGGTCGGCAACGGAGTTTATAACGAGCTTGAACGGGTGGGACACAGCGCATCGGAGGGACGGGAGAAGCAGGAAAAGGATCACAGCAAAGATCACGGCAATGATGATCATGTATTATTCTCCTTCAACCATTTGACCTTCCGACACACATCACGCACCATGGCGAAGAAGCCGTAGGCCCACGGCACGAAGATGACGATACAGGCCAGAACGGCGAAAATCAGGGTAACCATCTACTCACCTCCTCAGAAAGCCCATGACAGCCTCGCACAGCTTGCCAATGACACGCATCACGCCGGAGACAAGGACAACACCGATAAGGACGGTGAGCAGATACGGAATAAGCTCCGCTATGGTAGCCGGAGGCGTAGGGTCTATACCGACAACGGAAAAGAACTCAGCAATCAGAGAAGCCAATAGAATCCCTCCTTCAGAATCTTCACAACGGCGGAAATGAACGTGCAGAGAACAAGCGTAAGAAGCAGTCCTTCTGTGACAGTGTACTCCTCAAAGGGAGTTGTGAGAAAGGGCCGGGGGTCGTCCTGGACGACAGCAGGGGCTTGGCTCTCCCCTGCTGTCTCCTCCTGCTCTCCGAGAACGGAGCTTATGAACTGTTCAATCTCCATTGAAAAATCCTCCTATGATGTAGGCAACGATACCGGCGACAATCACAAAACAGAATACCTCGAAATAACTGGTGGTGAAGCCAAAGAGGTTCAGAGGGAGCCTGAATACTTCCAGCGTTTTTGCGAGTACCTGACCGATGATTTCCATGATATCACCGCCTTATTGCCTTGATAATGCCGATGAATACGACAGCGGCGATGCCAAAGGTGATGAGCAGCATAATTTCCTCCGGGATAAACGGGAACGCCGCAGACAGGAAGCCCAGGAAGCCGGTAAAGAGGCCAGGAACAGCATCGAATATCTTGAGTACGACATCGACAACGGCGGTCAGCTTTTCCGCTATAAGCTCAGCCAAAGAGATAAGAGCGTCCAGGAGCTTGCCGATGAAGGAGCCTATAAGGTCCAGGAGGCCGGAGCCGAGAGCGCCGAACAGCTTACCGAGCTTGTCCCATATGGATTCGCCATCATCACTACCGCCAGAGCCGGAGGAGCTGCCGCCTCCGGGCGGGCCGGTGCCGTCGATGGACTTGTACTGTTCACCGCAAACCGAACACTCATAGATGGTATAGCCCTCTTGGACAAGCTGACCAGTATCATCGTATTTTGTCTGTACGGATTGCTTGACTGTCCATTTATGGCCTGTGGCGGGGACGGTCTCCGTCTTTGTCTCTCCACAGCCGGAGCAGGTATAGGTATTGGAGCCGGAAGTGGTGCAGGTGGGCGGAGTGCTGGCGGTGGGCTGGCCCCATGTATGGGTATGGGTGGAATCTCCGCCCGTGCCGCCTCCGCCGGGGGTGGATTCATTGACGGTGACGTAATAGATGTTGTACGTCTCACCGCCTTCATCTATGGTGATGTTTTCATCACCATAGGTGACGGTCACGGTGTCCCCTGCCTCAGTGGTCAGGTGGTAGGAGCGGTCAGAGTAGTCGTAATTCCAATCGGTGATGGTGGTGGAGGTATCTGTATAGGGGTTATAGTAGTTGTTGGTAGTCTCATTGAATATTTGGTCGCCGTCTACTTTTGTCAGCTGGCCATCGTCTCCCATGATGCCGATGTCGCCGGTAAAGGTGGTAGCACGGGAGGAGGAGCCGCCAATGTTTTGAGTGAACGAATTGACGGAGTACTCATAAGGTTCCACATTGATATAAAAGCGGCCGGAAATGGAATACAAACCTGGAGAGACATCAGAAAGATCAATATAAAAACAATTAGTATCTTTGGAATTATAACCTTCAAACTCTACTTTAGAACCACAAACACATTTAACAGACTTTCCAGGAACAGTATCCGTACCCCACGGTGAATCTTCTGAGAATTCAAAAGGAGAAGAACCAGAAAAACAAAGAGTATAAATTCCATCAAATGGGGCATCAAAGTATACAGATTCATTTAAAAAATTCAAAGTAATCCAGGTGACAAAAGGCGTATCCGGCATAGAAAAAGTAAGAAAAAATTGCTCACCTATATAGCTATTTGAAGATACATCTACACTAGTCATCCTATTAAAATTGACAATAGGTATAGGTATCTGAAAACAAGATTTTCCTATATTTGTAGTACCAAGCTCCGGCTTGATGGTGTCGGTAACGTATGCGTCATACTGCGACTGGAAGTATTCGGCCACATTACTTTCATTGACATAGAAGAGATCGCCACAATACTGGCAACGGCACTCATAGTCATAAATACCCAAAGAGCCAACGTGTTCAACGGCATTTGTCCTACGCAAATAGGAGCTTGCAGTATGCTTGTGAGTAGGCGAATCCTCACAATAGTCGACAGAAATATATCCAATGAATTGGTTCCACCAATCAGGCGAATTTTTACCACCAAGCCAAGAAGAAAAACTTGTACCTGTATACGTTTTCCCCTCACCGTCAGCATATGCAGAAACGGAAAAAAGGCAAAAAAGGGTGACAAGTGCAAGATTTACTGCTATAATCTTTTTAAGGACTTTCATAACATCACCTACAAGGAGAGAGTTATAATGAACCAGTTTATAGCCGGACAATGCCGCAATATGCTTAATACCGTCAACCTGTTCAAACAGTCGTGCGAAATGGCGGCAAAGCGGGACGATGGGAAAATATCAAAAGACGAGGCCCGGACATTATCGAGAATCACAAAGGCCGCCGACAGCTTTACCAAGGAGCTTGAGGCCTTGCTGAAAAAGGCAGATTAGAACCGCCTTGCGCTGTGGATCAGATACACCACCAAAGCCACCAGAGCCAGGACAAGGCCAGTACCGGCGAAGAACGACAACAGCGGTTGACCGAGGACGGCGGAGAGGGTGCGGGAAAAGAGGTCAAAACAGTTATTTAGAAATCCAGTTGTGGACATAATTACCTCCAAAGGGGATGGGGCACGGGTGACCGTGCCCCGCTTGCTTACCGGGCGGCGTTGCGGATCATAGCGAACACGCTAACGCCAACGGCAATGAGGGACACCGCCAGCAGAGTGGCGGTATACCCATTACCAGTCATGATTTCAAAGACCTTGCCCATGAAAGTCACAACGGTATCAGCGGCATTGGTGATTGCCTCCATATATGTCACCTCCTTCCCAGATTAATGCGGACGCCGGAATTGAACCGGCTGAATGGATTGCTCCACTGTACGCCTTTGTACTACACCGCAATATATAACACTTGACTAAAGATGGAAAAAGAGGTAAGATGAAATAGAGGTACTCCCCTCCCCTGCCCTTTTCGGGCAGGTGGAGAGAATCACTCGGCGAATTGGTTGTTGTGTTCCTCCAGCAGTTTTATCCATATGACGGAGGAACGGCGGAAATCTGAAAAGAGACCGTGTGCGCATACGAGCTTGACAAACTCATAATAGGTAACTTTCTTGTCCAGAGAATAGAGTAAATCGAGAATCTTCACAATACGTTCGTCCTCAGAGAGTTGTAACAGGAGCTTGTCTAAAATCGGTTTAAGCGGCCCCTCAACAGATTCAGGGTCATACTGGTATTCGCCGGGATTATCGGCGTGTACCAGATACCTCATAGCGCCGTCAAAGGACGCACAGCGTTGAACATAGTTTTCGGAAATGCCAAGCTCTTTGGCGAGTGCGGAGCGCCAACGGGGAGCGGAGAACCGGGCCACAATGTGCCAGTGAGGCTTTTTCAACGTACCGGCCTTGTGTTCGGGGTTGTGCTTTTCGTCTGCATCAGTCCATACATCACTATCGTGGCGGATAGCGGCGTACTGGAATCGTGAGCGGATATACTCTAATGCGGATATGTGCGTTGAATCTTCATCGGGATAGATCAGTAAGCAGAAGTTACGAGACTTGAAATTGTGGTTGGATTCAGATGCAGAAGAATCGACTGTCGGGGTTAATTCTTCCATAATGACCACCCTAAAGTAAGTTTTGGAACATTGGAACACGGGAGTTAAAATGGTGTTCCAAGCGGAAACCGTTGCGGGAGTAGGAATACGGGGATTTTGGAACATGGAACAGACGGCGCTTTAGTCGTAGTTCGCGCCGTCCCCCGGAAACCGAAGGTAGGGACTTTCTGTCAGCGGTAGCCCTACCAACGGAATCCGGGAACGGTAATACCAGCGTCAAGGAGGAACTGACGCAGATATTTGAGCTTATCTTCCGCCCGTATGGCCCGGAATAATTCCTCACCATATTTACGGACGGTATCATTGTATCGCTCATTTTCCGCCCGTAACCGGGCATTTTCCCGCAGGAGGGCTATATAGTCCTCCGGGGGTACAAACGCAATCTGCCGGACATTGTCACGGTTGATGATGCGTATGTATTCCTCCAAATACGGGAGGTCGTCAGGACTCATCACGGACAGGCCGCAGATTGTAGATGCGGGTGACGTTGTTGCCATTGACATCACGCTCGGTGGATTCCAGCCAGGTCACATCGTCACCGAGGCCGGGAATACCGTCCTTCATGTACTGCTCCTTCTGAAAGAGCGAAGCCGCATACTGGCCCTCAATGCCGGAGGCGGGGTCAACATCGGCCACGACGTAGAAGTTGTAACCGACATAGGGCGCCTTGCCGTTCTTGCCGCCTCCGTTAAACTTGCGGATTCCGATAATGGTTGCGGTGCGTGTGAAAACCATAGTTATACCTCCATAGATAGATTTGATAAAGGTTTTTGTAATCCATAAGGATTACAAAAGAATTGAATTGATTAAAAAGGTAATTTGAAATTGCATTTCAACCCTGACGGGATTGAAATTGCGTGCTGGTCAGCAATCTCTCAAAAAATCTATTTGAATTGCACTGCATTATTTTCCGGCCCCGCCATACGGGCAGATTGAAAAAGACAAGAGGTATAAGCCGCTAAAAAACAAGGGCCGGAAAATAATAAAGGATTTTTTTGAGAGCGTTAGTGGAATAGCGTTTTTTGTTGTTAAAAGTATTGAGGGATTACACGGAAAGCGTGTATGCTTATAATACACGGATTCCGTGCATTTGTCAAGGCAAAAATACACGAAAACCGAATATTTTTTTGGAGGGTCAAAAAATGATAGCAAACAAACTAAAAGAGCTTAGAATTAAAGCGGAAGAAACACAAGTTCAGATTGCAAAACTGCTCAACGTAACCCAAGCAAGTTATTGGCGCATGGAGAAGGGAGAGCAGGGACTAACCGCAGAAATGTTGCGCAAGATTTGTTTACACTATAACATCAGCGCAGATTATCTGCTCGGACTGCCAAAGGGGTTACCTTACCCGGATTAACCGACAATCCCCCATTCGGGACACTTGAGGATTGCGTCATTGATGTACTGAGCCAGCGACAGGCATTTTAGACAACCTAAATCATCGTCTACCTCTATACATAAATGGGCGTTATCCCGCAGTAGGTTGAAGATCAGATACCAGTCGTCTTTGGTGAAGAATCTGTATTTTTCATCAGGCATATTAATCACCTCCTTTTTATGATACTTCGATGTTATCATACATGGGCGCAGGGGCGCACGGTCTATTAGAGCAAATGCGTAAGCTGGCGAGTAGGTCGCCAGCGGCGAGACTGATAGACACAAGAGTATGGGCCGGGGGCCATCTGTGTTCAAAGGGAAAGGTAATGGCTGGTAAAAATCCTGATAGAGTTGCGCAATAGGGAGGTCGGAAGTTTTCGGGCCTCCCCTACCCTATTTTTGGTCATCATCTTCAACATCATAACTATGGAGGTGACCGACAACTGTAATGCGAAAATCCTTTGAATCAGGCCAATGCGCTTTGGCGTCCTCCAGAGCTTCAACGGCTACGCTCTGACTTTGAGTAGCGTAAACGGTGAATCCATCAATCTCAACATAGTATGTGGACATATACGCTCCTTTCTCCCCGTATGGCCGGTAGGTCAGCCGGATAATTTTCAGATAAGGCCATATTTACGAGCAACAAAGCTGTCATCATAGTCATCAGCACAAACTGTAATAATTGAATATGGAGTTTCGTAAGACTTCCAAACAACGCCTCTATTATCACTACGAGAACGAACAGCATAGACATGCTCGATTACAACAGGAGGCTCATTAAGAGGATTAAAGCGTTTACGGAGCGTAACATCAAAATATTGTCGAGCCATAATAAATTCCTTCTGAGCTTTTAGGAGCTTGTCTCCCCTCCTGATGATACTATTATACACGGAATCCGTGTATTTGCATATACACTACACGGATTCCGTGTAGAACAAAACGGATAATATTTGCAAAGCAAATATATAATCATAGAGAAGTATAAAAATAAGAAATTTCCGCCTCGCAAGCGAGGCGGAAAGGCTGGAGAATTGTAAAAATTTTGTTCAATGTAGGGGAGGGCGAAACGAGGAAAATCGCCCGGAGGCGGTTACGAGCCGATGATAAGCTCCATGGCCTCCCGGATCGACCGGGCCTCCCAGAGCTTCATGCCGGCTGGCGCTGTCACCTTGGCGCGGTACTGTTTCGGTATGATGGCGCTTTTAAATCCGTGCCGCGCAATCTCCGATAATCTCATTTCAAGCTGAGCCACCTGGCGCAGCTCTCCCGTCAGACCGATCTCTCCAATGGCCACCAGATCGTCCGGGATCGGTATATCCCGGTAGCTGGACGCCATGGCCAGCATCGCCGCCAGATCAGCCGCCGGCTCGTCGATATAGAGTCCTCCAATGACGTTCACATAGCTGTCCGCGCCGCCGATCCTCAGGCCGCCGCGCTTTTCCAATACAGCAAGCAGCAGCATCGCCCGGTTGTAGTCCAGGCCGTTTGACGTACGCCTGGGCACGTTGAAATTTGTGGGCGTCAACAGCGCCTGGATCTCCGCCAGCACGGGCCTTGACCCCTCCATGACACAGGTGACGCAGGTTCCCGGCGTGTTCTTGGGCCGCCCGGACAACAGCAATTCGGAAGGATTTGGAACCTCCAAAAGCCCGTGCTCGGCCATCTCAAAGACACCGATCTCATTGGTTGAGCCAAATCTGTTTTTTGCCGCCCTCAAGATACGGTAGTTGGCGGTCTGCTCGCCCTCAAAATATAGTACGCAGTCCACCATATGCTCCAAAACCTTGGGCCCGGCGATAGCGCCCTCCTTATTGACATGGCCGATCACAAAGACCGTGACGCCGGAACCTTTGGCAAGCTGCATCAGGGTCATGGTGCAGTCCTTGACCTGCCCGACGCTGCCGGGAGCGCTGTTCAGCTCCGGCGAATATAATGTCTGGATAGAATCTATAATCAAGATCTCCGGCTCCACCTGGTTGACGGCCTCCAGGATATCGGAGATATTCGTCTCCGAGAGGATCATCAGATTATCGCTTTTCACGTTAAGCCGCTGGGCGCGCATCTTCAGCTGGCGCTCGGATTCCTCGCCTGTCACATAGAGAATACTATGTTCCTTGCCGATATGCTCGCAGATCTGCAGCAAAAGCGTGGATTTACCGATCCCCGGCGCGCCGCCCACAAGCACCAGCGAACCCTTGACGCCGCCTCCGCCCAGCACCCGGTCAAGCTCCCCCAGGCCGGTACCGAACCGGATCTCCTCCGTGACGTCTACCTCCTTCAAGGACACGGGGCGCTTGGCGGTAAAGCCCCTGGAGGCCCCGGCGGCGGGGCGCTTATCCTCCTTCTTGACCGTCTGCTCCACAAGGGTATTCCAGGCCCCGCAGGCGGAGCATTGTCCGCTCCAGCGCGGGAACTCGTTTCCACATTCCGTGCAGTAAAAGGTCGTTTTTGCTTTCATCTGTCTGTCTCCTTAAGTTATGTAAACTGTGTCGTGTGATAATGTTATGTTAACTTACTGCAAATTCGATGTTACGTTGACATAATATAATAACTATACTTATGTTAACTGATGCTGTTCAGATACGTTCCCACGATCACGGCGGCAAGGGCGAGCTGGTAGTCCGGCTCCTCCAGCCTCCTGGCCTCCGGGACGTTGGACACAAAGCCACATTCCACCAAAACCGCCGGACAATCGACGTGGTTCATAAGGTAAATGCCCTCCCCTATCTGGGCGGCAGTCCGCTTGCTCTCCCCTGTCAGCTGTGACAGATTTTTTTGCATGGCCTGCGCAAGCTCCATGCTCCCCGGCGTCTTGGCGAACAGGGCCTGGCTCCCGTGGGGGGACGCGGTGGTGTATTTGTTCTGGTGTATGCTGATCAGCACCGCGTTTTCCAGGGAATTTACCAGTTCCACCCGGGCGTTTGTGTCCCAGACCTTCTTGGCGTGGATCGTCCCGGCACTCTCCGGGTAAGCGAGCTGTTCGCTCTCCCGTGTCATCAACGCGTCAACGCCGTACAGTCCCGCCAGGGCGCGGCACCGCAGGGCGATGTCCAGATTGATCCGGCTTTCGTATGTCCCCGTCACCGATACGGCCCCGCCGTCCGCCCCGCCGTGGCCCGGATCCAGCACCAGCGTCCTGCCGCCCCGTCCTGCGTCCGTGATCCTCACAGCGGCTCTCGGGCGGCCGGTATAGGCGCGATATGTTCCGGCTCCCGCTATGGCAACGGCCAGCAGCAGCGCCGCCACGGCCTGGAAGGCATAGCTTTTCCTCATGATCGCCTCTCCCCTTTCACGGCAAAAATATGCCGGGAGGGAGGCGGCTATACTGATTATAACACATACACCGAAAAAATCACTAATTTTTATTTTTTTCAGCCTGAATTTTATGAAAACTGAATGTTTACAACAACGCTCCCAATCACTAAAATAACAAGTATTATGGGGTCATTTTTCAAAGGAGGCGTATTCATGTTTGTCCTCTTTTTCGCGGTATGGGTACTGCTGAACGGCAAGCTCAACTGGGAGGTCGTCCTCTTTGGGCTTGTTATCACCGCGGCGCTGTATCTTTTCTGCTGCCGGTTCATGCACTATGGACTGAGGCGCGATTGGGACGCCATCAGGCGCCTTCCACGGCTGATCGTCCTTTTTGCCGTCCTCCTGCGGGAGATAGTCAAGGCGTGCTTTGCCCTGCTGCCCTTTATTTACACAAAAAAGGAGCCTGACAGCGTAGTTGCCCGGTTTACCACCGACAGGGTCAAGAGCGAGACAGGCCGCGTGCTTTTGGCTAACTGCATCACCATGACCCCCGGTACCATCACAGGGAGCCTGAAGGACGGGGAGTATCTTGTCCACTGCCTTGACCGCTCCATGGGCCAGGGGCTGGATTCCGGCTGTTTTGTGGAGAAGCTGGAAAAATGGGAGGGTATGTGATATGGATCCTTTGACAACGCTGGCCCCCTCCATTCTGACCGCCGCCATGGTGGTTCTCGCCGCCTGCGCCCTGGCGACGCTGACGCGCACCTTCATCGGCCCTCGGATGTCCGACAGGATCGTAGGCGTCAATATGATCGGCACCCAGTCCATCTGCCTGATCGTCTGCCTCGTTCTGCGGCTTCGGGAGGACTGGCTGGTGGACATCGCCATCGTCTACGCCATGTTCAGCTTCCTGGCCGTGGCGGTGTTGACCAAGATGGATATCGGCGTCTACCGCCAGTGGCGGCTTGACCAGCAAAAGAGCCATCAGCGCCATCGGGAAACGCGCTCGGCCTACCGCAAGGCCCACGCGGAACGCCATCACAGGAGGGACAATCCATGACAATGCACTGGATAAGATTCATTTTAGGTACGGTCTGCCTTTTGATCGGCCTCTTTTTCATCGTCACCTCCGTTGTGGGCAATTTTCGGTTTAAATTTGCCCTGAACCGTATGCACTCCGCCGCCCTGGGCGATACCCTGGGGCTTCTGGGGGTGATCCTGGGTACCTGCTTTTATAACGGGCTGAACGTGACCACGCTGAAGCTCTTGGCTATCGTGGCGCTGGTCTGGATCACCAGCCCCGTTGCCAGCCACCTCCTTATGCTGATGGAGATGACCGTCGGGAAATACTCCGCCGAGGCCAGCGCCGACGAGTCCGACGAGCAGGGCTTTGAGCGCGGGACGGTGGAGATGCGCCGCCACGCCCTGGAGGATATGCGAAAGGAGGAGCAGGAGAAATGACGCTGTTTGAAGGGATCCTGTTGGCGTTTCTCATTATCTGCGCCATCTCCGTCAGCGTGACCCGCAATCTTCTGGCCTCCATCATCATCTTTATGAGCTTTTCGCTGATCATGTCGGTGCTGTGGCTGACGCTGGAGGCCCCGGATCTGGCTATCACCGAGGCCGCCGTGGGCGCGGGCGTCACGAGCCTGCTGTTCTTCGCCACGCTCAAGAAGATCCACGCCATCAAGGCCGAGGACGCCAAACGGGAGGAGGACGACAGCGATGAGGAGTGACGGCTTTCTGGCAAGGCTCGTCTCCTTTGTGGAGAGCGGCTCCTTCCGGGAGGAGGACTACACCCTCTCCCCTGCCCAAAAGGACACGCTGGACACCGATATCCCGGAAAACCGCTGGCTGCTCTCTGTCCAGCACGCCGAGAAGCCCGCCGCCGCGCGGCTTGTGAGCTGGTTTTCCCGCAAGGGCGTGGAGCTTTTTGACGACCTTTACCGCATCGCCTCCGTCTTTATCTGCGTGACGCTGATCGGTGTGCTTTTGTCGGTGGTCAGCTTCCTGCCCGCTTTTGGCAGCGCCGAAAACCCCGCTGTCAACGAGGTAGTAGAGCGGTATGTCTCCAAATCCATCGAGGAGACCGGCACCACCAACGCGGTAGCCGGTATGATCTCCGCCTACCGCGGCTTTGATACGCTGGGCGAGGCGCATGTCCTCTTTGTGGCCGCGTGCAGTGTCATTGTCCTCTTGCGGGTGGATCCCTCCGAGCGCAAGCGGGGCAGACTGTTGGACCCCGACAGGGTGGGCGGGGACATAGATTACGAACCCAACAGCGACCTTATCTTGCGGAAAGCCGCCAAGATATTGGTGCCGCTGGCCTTTATCTTCGGCCTCTATGTCATTTTGAACGGCACCTCCTCCCCCGGCGGCGGCTTTTCCGGCGGGGCCATTATGGGGGCCGGGCTTATCCTGAACTCCGTGGCCTTCGGCTTTAACCGCACGGAGCGATTTTTCGGCGACGAGATGTACCATGTGGTCAAAACAGCCTGCCTTACGGTCTACGCCCTGCTGATGGCCTATTTTATCTACATGGGCGCCAACGGCTGGGACGATCACGTGTGGCTGGGGATCCCCGGCGGCATCGTCAGCGGCGGGCTTATCCTGCCCATCAATATCGCCGTGGGCTTTGAGGTGGCCTGCACCATGTACTGCTTCTACGCGCTGTTTCGGAAGGGAGGCCTTTGATATGCCGGCGTTTTTACAGCACCTTATCAACAACTATTATGAGACAGCCGCCATGATCCTCTTTGGCATCGGCTTTACGACCTTACTCATGCATCGCAATCTGCTGAAAAAGATCATCGGCTTCAACTTCATGGATTCCGGCCTCTATCTTTTCCTGGCCGCCAAGGGCTATATCGCCGGTCGCCTGGCCCCTATCATCACCGACGGCAATACGGATCCCTCTCAATACGTCAACCCCATTCCCACCGGCCTTGTACTCACCGGCATCGTGGTCTCCGTGTCCGTGACGGCCTTTCTGCTGGCCCTCACCTGCCGGCTCTATGACAGATTCCACACCCTGGACATCGACGAGATCACGCATCTTGCCCGAAAGGAGCGGGATTGATGGAGCTTGTGCAGAATTTTCCCTTTATCACCATCGTCTTTTCCCTGACCTGCGGGGTCTTCTGCGCCGTTCTCAAGGGCAAATGGGCCAAGCGGCTCTGCCTTGGCTGGCTGACGCTGACGACCCTGATGAGCCTGTGCGTCCTGCTCTATACCTTGAAAACAGGCGGGTATTACATCTACCGCATGGGCAAGTGGAACGCCCCCTGGGGCAATGAGATCCGCGTAGGGGTGCTGGAGGCGCTGATGGCGTCCGCCTTCTCCGGCGTGATGCTCCTCTCCCTGCTGGGGGGTATGCACCACATCTTTGCCGACTGCGAGCCGGAAAAGACGAATCTCTATTTTACCATGTGTTCCCTGCTGATGAGTTCTCTGTTTGCCCTGATTTACACCAACGACCTGTTTACCGCCTATGTGTTTGTGGAGATCAACACCATCGCCTCCTGCGCCCTGGTGATGCTGAAAAGCTCCGGGAAGACGCTGGTGGCCACCACCCGGTATCTGATCATGAGCCTTTTGGGGTCGGGCCTTTTCCTTCTGGGCATCGTCATTCTCTACGGCATCACCGGGGAGCTTTTGATGCCCAGCATCGCCCAAAAGGTGCAGGAGATCTTCGCCACAGGCGAGTACTCCCTGCCGCTGACCGTCATCATCGGCCTGTTTTCTGTGGGTCTTGCCGTAAAGAGCGCCCTGTTCCCCTTTCACTCCTGGCTGCCCGACGCACACGGCAGCGCCACGGCGTCCTCCAGCGCCATACTCTCCGGCCTGGTGTTGAAGGGCTACATCATTGTGCTGATCAAGATCTTCTACCGTATTTTCGGCCTGCGCATCATCGTCTCGGAGCAGGTAAGCTGGTTTTTGTTCCTGTTTGGGGCGCTGGCAATGATCCTCGGCTCCGTGGGGGCGCTCCGGGAGCGGGATCTGAAGCGTATGCTGGCCTATTCCTCCGTGGCGCAGGTGGGGTATATCTACCTGGGGCTGGGCCTCCACTCCGAGCTTGGCGTTACGGCGGCCTGTGTGCAGATCTTGGCCCACGCCATCACAAAGCCCATGCTCTTTATCGCCGCCGGAGGCTTTATGGACGTGTCCGGCAACCATAAATCCATGGCCGCCATCGCCGGAGCGGGCCGCCGCGACCCGCTGGGGGGCGCGGCCTTTACCGTGGGCGCGCTCTCCATGATCGGTATCCCCTTCTTCCCCGGGTTCGTTACCAAGCTGGAGCTGACCGCCGGGGCGCTGGAATCGGGGACGGTCACAACGGTCATCGCCCTTGCCGCTGTCGCCGTCAGCACGCTTTTGAACGCCCTTTACTATATCCCCGTGATCTTCAATCTGTTTTTTGGGCGTGAACAGGCGGAATACAAGGGCCTGCGCGTGCGCTACCGGGCCGATTACGCCGTGGCCATGGCGGCCTTTATCCTGCTGAACCTGGGCTTCGGGGCCTTCTCTGAGTACGTGGTAGGCGCTGTGCGGCAGGGCCTGGCCCTGTTTGGAATGTGAGGTGGAGCGGCTGTGATGACCCAATATCTTCTCCTGCTTCCCATCCTCCTGCCCGTGGCGGCGGCTTTTACGCTGAATGGTAAAACGCTGAAAAACGACGGCTCCCGCCGCTTTTTCGTGGTGGGGATCCTGCTTGCGGAGCTTGTCTGTACGACGCTCTGCGCCCTTTTTGTCAAAGACAGCCTGACGCTGGTTTCCCTGTCCCCCGACCTGTGCCTGACGCTTTCCATGGACGGCTTCGGAAAGCTCTTTTCCCTGCTGGCGGCCTTTATGTGGCTGATGTCGGGGCTTTTCTCCCAGGAATATATGCTCCACGAGGAGAACCGGGGCCGGTATTACGCCTTCCTGTTTTTGTCGGAGGGGGCGCTGACGCTTCTGTGCTTTGCGGGCAATTATCTGACGCTCTACCTGGGCTTTGAGCTGATGACGCTGCTCTCCGCGCCTCTGGCGCTCCACACCCAGACGGACGCGGCCAGACGCGGGGGCCTTAAGTATCTCTTCTACTCCGTATTCGGGGCGTGTCTGGGCCTTTTCGGCTTCTTCGTCCTCTACACCTACGGCCGCTCCACGGCCTTTGTCCCCGGCGGCGTTCTGGATCCGGGGAAAAGTACGGGGCATGAGGCGCTGCTGTTGACCGCCGCGTTTCTCTCCGTCCTGGGCTTCGGGGCCAAGGCCGGTATGTTCCCCCTCCACGCCTGGCTGCCCGCCGCCCACCCGGAGGCGCCCGCCGGGGCCTCCGCCCTGCTGTCCGGCGTTATCACCAAGGCCGGCGTCCTCAGCGTCATCAGGGTGGTCTATTACCAATTCGGCGCAGGTTTCCTGCGGGGGACGTGGGTGCAGTACGCCTTACTCACCCTGACGTTGATCACAGTTTTCCTGGGTTCCATGCTGGCGTACAAAGAAAAGATCTTTAAAAAGCGTCTGGCCTATTCCACCGTCAGTCAGGTGTCCTATATCCTTTTCGGGCTGGCGCTTTTGGAGCCTGTTGCCCTCACCGGCGCTGTCCTCCACGTGGTCGTCCACTCCGCCATCAAGGACGCTCTCTTTTTCACCGCCGGGGCTGTTATCCTGAAAACCGGCAAAAAGGACGTGCGGGAGCTTCGCGGCATCGGCAAGGAGATGCCCGTTACCATGTGGTGCTTCACCCTCTGCTCCCTGGGACTGGTGGGGATCCCGCCTTTAGGGGGCTTTGTGAGCAAGTGGTATCTGGCCCAGGGGGCGCTGCAGACAGGCATACCTGTCTTTTCTTGGCTCGGCCCGGTCGTCCTGCTGATAAGCGCCCTGCTCACCGCCGGGTATCTGGTTTCCGTCTCTATCCGGGCGTTTCTCCCCGGCGCGGATTTTGACTATACAGCCCTACAAAAACGCGATCCGACCCTCTGGATCACCCTTCCCCTGCTGCTTCTCACCGCGCTTGCGTTTTTGACCGGCCTTTTCCCCCAGCTTTTCACCGGCTTTATCTCCGCCCTGGCGGACGCCATCGTATGAAGGGAGGCGCGTGCGTTATGAAAGCTCTTATGATCGTCTCAGTCCTCCTGCCTATCCTCTCCGGCGCGTTCTTGCCCCTCTGGAGATTCAAAAAGCGGCTTCACCGGGAGATCTATGTCGGCTCCGCCGTGGTGGTGACCTCCCTCATGGTGCTATGCCTGCTTCTGCGCCGCCCGGAGGGGCCTCTGACGGTTTTTCCCCTGACGGATAAGCTCCACATCGTCCTGTCCTTCGACGGCCTGACGGGCATTTTCGCGGGCCTGGTGGCGTTCTTGTGGCCCCTCTCCACCCTCTACGCCTTTGAGTACATCAAGCATGAGGGCGGGGACGACAAATTCTTCGCCTTTTACACCGTCTCCTACGGCGTCACCCTGGGGATCGCCCAAAGCGCCAATCTGATCACCCTGTACCTCTTTTACGAGCTTCTCACCCTGGCGACCCTGCCTCTGGTGATGCACACCGGCGACAGGCGCTCCGTCCGGGCGGGCATGAAATACCTGGGCTTCTCCATCGGCGGCGCGGCCTGCGCCTTTTTGGGGATCATGGTGCTGTACGCCTACGGCGACCCGTCCCTTACCTTCGCCTACGGCGGGTTCATGAGCGCCGAGCCGCCCCGGCAGACCCTTGTGCTGACAGCCTATCTACTCTGCTTCTTCGGCTTTGGCGTGAAGGCGGCGGTGTTCCCCTTCCACGCCTGGCTGCCCTCCGCCGGTGTGGCCCCCACCCCTGTGACGGCCCTGCTCCACGCGGTGGCGGTGGTCAAGGCCGGGGCCTTCGCGGTGATGCGGGTGACCTTCTACTGCTTTGGCGCGTCCCTGCTCTTTGGCACCTGGGCCCAGCATACGGCTATGGCCTTTGCGGCGTTTACCATCGTTTTCGGCTCGGCCATGGCCCTGCGGGAACAGCACCTGAAGCGGCGGCTTGCCTATTCCACCGTCAGCAACCTCTCCTATATCCTATTCGGCGTGACCCTGATGACCCCGGCGGGACTGGCGGGGGCGCTGAGCCACATGGTATTCCACGGCGTTATGAAGATCACCCTCTTTTTCTGCGCCGGAGCCGTTATGTATAAGACCCACCGGGAGTTTGTGCCGGAGCTTACCGGCCTTGGCCGGTATATGCCCGTGACCTTCACGGCCTTTGCCGTGGCCTCCGCCGCGCTTGTGGGCGTGCCGCTGCTGCCGGGCTTTTTGAGTAAGTGGGAGCTGGCCACGGCGGCGCTTGCCGAGGGCGGACTTCTCCCCACGCTGGGGGTGGCGGCGCTGCTCATCTCCGCCATTCTCACCGCCTGCTATCTCTTTACCCCCGTGGTCAACGCCTTCTTCCCGCCGGAGGGCGAGGGCCGCCACGGCCTGGAGATGGCGCAGGATCCCAACTGGGCCATGAAGCTCCCCCTTGTGATCCTCATGCTGGCCATGATCGCCCTGGGCGTCAGCTCCAAGGGGCTTTTAGAGCTTATCTCCCGCGTGGCCGCGGGGACGCTGTAAGGAGGCGACGCTATGAACGACTATATTCTCCTCCTGCCGGTCTTTCTCCCCATGGCCGGGGCGCTGGCGGCGTACGCGGCGGGAAGGAAAAATAAAACCGCCCGGGACTACCTGGCGGACGCTGTGGGGGGCGCTGAATTTGTCCTCTGCGCCGTCCTGCTGGCCCTGGTGGGCAACGGGCGCGTGTTTTCCCTCTCCCTCCCCGGCATCTGTGGGCGGGGACTCTCCTTCAAGCTGGACGGCTTCCGGGCCCTCTACGCCCTGATCGCCGCGCTGATGTGGCTGATGACGACGGTGTTCTCCCGGGAGTACCTGGCCCACTATCGGAACCGCAACCGCTATTATCTCTTTACGCTTCTGACCTGCGGGGCCACGGCGGGGGTGTTCCTCTCCAACGACTTTTTTACCACCTTTATCTTCTTTGAGATCATGTCCTTCACAAGCTATGTGATGGTGGTCCAGGACGAAAAGCCCGCCGCCATGCGGGCCGGGACGACCTACCTGGCCGTGGCGGTCATCGGCGGCATGGTGATGCTGATGGGCCTGTTCCTTATGGAGTACCGGCTGGGAACGCTGGCGTTTGACCGGCTCCACAGCGCCGTGGAGGCGTTGGAGGACAGGTCGTGCCTCTACCTGCCCGGGGCGCTGATCCTCTTCGGCTTCGGGGCCAAGGCGGGTATGTTCCCCCTGCACATCTGGCTTCCCAAGGCCCACCCGGTGGCCCCCGCCCCGGCCTCGGCCCTGCTGTCGGGTATTCTCACCAAGGCCGGTATCTTTGGCGTGCTGGTCCTCACCGCGCGGGTCTTTCTGCGTGACGCCCTTTGGGGCCGGGTGATTTTGGCCCTGGGCGTGGTCACCATGGTGCTGGGGGCGGTGCTGGCCGTATTCTCCATCGACCTTAAACGCACCCTGGCCTGTTCCTCCATGTCCCAGATCGGCTTTATTCTGGTGGGCGTGGGTATGCAGGGGCTTTTGGGCGAGGAAAACGCCCTGGCCGTCTGGGGTACGGGCCTTCATATGGTGAACCACTCCCTTATCAAGCTGGTGCTGTTCATGTGCGCGGGCGTGGTGTATATGAACACCCACGCCCTGGATCTGAATAAAATTCGCGGCTGGGGCCGGAACAAGCCCCTGCTGAATGTCTGCTTCCTGATGGGGGCGCTGGGCATCGCCGGAGTCCCCCTATGGAACGGCTACGTCAGCAAGACGCTGCTGCACGAATCCATCGTGGAATATAGTGAGCTTTTGGCCCGAACCGGCTCCCCCGTCGGCCTTTACCGGGCGGTGGAGTGGCTGTTCCTCCTCTCCGGCGGCCTGACGGCGGCCTACATGACAAAGCTCTATGTGGCCATCTTTGTGGAAAAACCCCCTAAGCCCGTGGAGAAAAAGCCCTATATGAATTGGCAGTCCGCTCTCGCCATCACCATTCCCGCCCTGGCCCTGCCGGTGATGGGGCTGTTCCCCACCCCCGTCATGGGCGGCGCGGCGCGGCTCATGCAGGGCTTCATGAACGGTGAATCCCCCGCGCATGCCGTCGCCTGGTTCTCCCTTGCCAACCTCAAGGGGGCGCTGATCTCCCTGGGCATCGGCGCGGCGGTGTATTTCCTGGTCATTCGCACAGTGCTTATGCGCCGGGAGGCGGACGGCGGAAAGGTCTATGTGGATCGCTGGCCCGCGTGGCTGGATCTGGAAAATCTTCTCTACCGGCCTTTCATTGAAAAGCTCCTCCCCTTCCTGGGGGCGCTGGTGTGCAGGGTGCTTGATAACCTCACGGACTGGAGCGTGGCCCTGCTCAACCATACCCTCCTGCGGCGCAAGCCCATTCCGCCGCGTGTGGACGCGGACTTTGAGCCGGGCGACTACACCCCCGCCGTCCGCCGGAGCTACACCCTCCAGCGCATCGCCGGAAGCGTCTCCTATTCCCTCCTGCTCTTTGGCCTGGGCTTCTGTGCCGCCATGGGCTTCCTTATCCTGATCCTGCTGACAAAGTAAACATGGGTATGCAAATCCCCCGCGCCTCTTAAGAGGCGCGGGGGAAGCTTTATGCCGTTATTCGCCGCGGGGAAGGTGGGATATAAACCTCCATTGGCCGCCGCTTTGTTTGATGGTGAGTACATGGCTTGCCGACCAGAGGGTGAGAATGTCGCCCTGGCGTTCGCCGTAGAGGGGGTAGAACCACCCCGGGCCAAAGTCGCTGGTGAAGGTGTAAAAGGAGTCGTATTTCTCCAGGTAAAGGAGCTGGCTCCGCCAGTCCTTGCTCAAATCGTCCAGGGTGATCCCGGCGTAATGCTTCAGCACAACGTCCACCACGGAAGCGGGTATCTTGTGGCAGGGCAGCGCATCAAGCCACGTGACCTCTTCCTCCCCGTTCATGTCCTGAACGGCCTTATATACGTCCGCCAGCTCCTCCCCTGTGGGGTCTTCACCCTGATAATCCATCCACTCCGGCCAGCCGAAGTAGTACAGGAACTCGCCCAGATCCAGATCCCGGGGGTCGGCCCAGTCGGAGAGGAAGAAGCCGTTGACGGAGGATGGATAACCCGTGTTGTCAACTGTGTAATCGCCCCTGAACGTCTCGCGCCACTGCGACAGCTCCTCCTGTGTGATGGGCGTGCCGCCGACGCTGAGCTTGGAGGCGGTGCGGGCGTCAAGAAACCAGTTATACAGCGTTGTGTAGATGTTCCGTCTGTCTATGCCCTCCACGTCGGGGATATTGCTGGCCTCCAGCCATACGTCACCCATCCAGGTCTCCAGGTGTATGACGCTGGTGTTCTGGAAAGCGGTGATTTTCCAGGACTGTGACGAGACCCGGGGCGTGGGCTGGAGAACCACGGTAAAATAGTCTGCATACGCGCCGGGATCGGTCTTTTTCCAGACAGTGGTGCTGAGCAGTTTAAGATATTTTTCCGCCAGCACCGCTTTACCGCCGTTGACGGGATCCTCCAACTCATTCCACTCCTTGTCGGAAAGCACCAAATCATTTACGTTCACCGAGTCGTCCAGCAACGATGCCAGCGTGTCGCCGTCCCCGGGCAGCTTGAAGGTGTCCTCCGGCTCCGTGGAATTATCCCCGGTGTCCCCGGTGGTATCCTCTGTGGTATCCCCGGTGGTATCCTCTGTGGTATCCCCGGAGGTATCCCGGGAGGTATCGTCCCCCTGATTCACGGCCGTATCGCCGTCCCCACCGGCAAAGGCGCACCCTACGGCGATTGCCGCGATCAACAGCGCCGCCACCGCCACGGCCAGGGTGGCTCGGGGTCTTCTGGCGATCATGATCACGCGCTCCTTCAGCTGCTTTTTCGTGCCGGACATGGTGGTGGCCGCGCACAGGGGCGAAAGTCCCGCGGGCCTTCTGGACAGCTCGATCAGAGTGGCTCCGTAGCGGTCCCACGCCTCGCCGCCCAGACGTTTCAGCGCGCCCGCGTCAGCGCACAGCTCGCTGTCCTGCCTGGAGAGCTTCGCGGCGTACCACACCAGGGGGTTATACCAGTGTACCGCAAGGGCCGCGCACCGAAGCGCCGCCCACAGCGGATCCAGATGCCGCCGGTGGGAAAGCTCATGGGCCAGAACGTGGCTGAGCCGCTCGTCATCGTACACCGTTTCGGGGTTTATATAGACGCTTCCGGCAAAGAGGCAGGAGGAATCCAGCCCCTCCACCGCCCAGACGCGCACGGGACACGCGGCCTTCACCGGCACGCGCCGTTTTCTCAGCCGGACATACATCGTCAGGTTCGTAAGGACGATCAGCCCCGCCGTCAGCGCCGCACCGGCCAGCCAGATGGTTCCCAGCACCCGGCGCGCGGACAGCATACGCTCCATCTGTTCAAAACGCTGGGGCGTCACGTCCACGGCCACGGGGACGTAGCTCCCGGCGGGGGCCTTTTCGCCCTGAGAGGCGTCCGTCCCGGGATTCTCCGGCGCGGTTACGGGGTCGTTTTCCCGGTAAAGCCCCGTGACGGTGCCGTTCTCCTCAAGGCGGATATCGTCCAGCTCCCGCAGGGCCTCCATATCCCGCATAAGCTCTGAGCCGGAGGCCGCCGACTCCACGCTGACGGGGCTTTGCCACAGCGAGCCTGGATAGAGAAGCCTTATCAGCACCAGCGCCCAGAGGGCGTAGCGCAGGCCCGGCCTCAGCCTCCGGCCAAGGCCCTGCCGTATGGCGACGACCGCCAAAATCAGCAGACAGCTTGTGAGGATCCATGTAAGCTCAGTCACGCGTCTCCCTCCCCTTTTTAAGCTCCCGGTAAAGCTCCTCGATGTCCTCGTCGGAAAGCGCGCACTCCCGGGCCATGGTGTTGACCAGAAGACCAAGACCGCCCGTCCTGATCCGGGCCAGGGTGTTCCGGGCCTCCTGCTTCACCGCGTCGTCCCGGGAGAGCTTCGGATAGAAGAGCTTCGCCCGGCCGGAGCTGTCCGCCCAGACAGCTCCCTTGTCCGCCAGCCTCCCCAGCATGATATTGACAGTGGCCTTGCTCCAGCCGGTGTCCTTCGTCAGTCTTTCCACCATGGCGCCGATGGTCAGGGGGCTTTCCTCCCAGAGCAGATTCATCAGCTTCCATTCTCCGTCTGAAAGCGACAGCTTCATCGTATGATTCTCCTCCTTCGCACTTATATAACAGCTGTTATCTTATATATAGCACGTTAGATAACAAATGTCAACCACTTTTTTAAAATTTTCCAAAATATTTTTTTATCCGACGCGCCGCGCCGCGCATAGAATGGTGTGGACATTGGTCCATTAAAATTTGGAGGAATACCGATTTGGAAAATATGAAGCCCGAAATGGGGGCTGACTGCGGCTATAAATGCGGGATGCTGCCCATGTGCGCGCCTCTCGCCACCTCCTGGGTGCCGCCCCAGGGGGAGAATCCGCCTATGTACGCGCCCCAGGAGGCCCTGAACCGGGGGACGCTCTTCCCCGGCCTGGACCTGCCCTTTATGAATATGGTGAACAAGACGAATCCCTACGCCGGAACGCCCCTGGGGGAGCTGATGGCCCTGGCCTTTATGGTCAAGGAGCTGCAGCTCTATCTGGACACCCACCCCGACGACAAGGACGCTTTCAAGGCCCTTCGGGACACCCTGGCCCTCAAGCGGGAGGCCCACGAACGCTATGTAAAGCTCTATGGGCCGTTGAAGATCGAGGATCTGGAAAACGCCGACAGGTACAGCTGGCTTGACGGCCCCTGGCCCTGGGAATACTGCGAAAGGATGGGTAAATAACCATGTTCTCCTATATCAAAAGCCTTGAGTACCCCGTAAAGATCCGCAACACCAACCCCGCCCTAGCAAAATTTATTATCAGTCAATATGGAGGTCCCGATGGCGAGCTCGCCGCGTCCCTGCGGTATCTGAGCCAGCGGTACTCCATGCCCACGCCGGAGCTTCGCGGCCTTTTGACCGACATCGGCGTGGAGGAGCTGGGCCACTTTGAGATGGTGGCATCCATCATTCATCAGCTCACCCGCGACATGACCCCGGAGGAGATCAAGAAGGCCGGGTTCGACACCTACTTTGTGGATCACACCGCCGGCGTCTATCCCCAGTTCGCCTCCGGCACCCCCTGGACAGCCGCCACGATAGGCGTCAAGGGCGACACCATCACCGATCTTACCGAGGATATGGGCGCGGAGCAGAAGGCCCGCACCACCTACGACAACATTCTCCGGCTCTCCGACGACCCGGACGTGAACAACGTCATCAAGTTCCTTCGGGAGCGGGAGGTGGTTCACTTCCAGCGATTCGGCGAGGCCCTGGGCAAGACCCTGGAAAAGCTGGATCAGAAGAACGTCTATTATATGAACCCGTCCTTTGACAAATGACCGTTTCAGCCTCCTGATAAACCTATAAAAGTCGACGGCGCGGACTCCTCCGCGCCGTCAGGCATTTTAATAAAATTGTGAGGTGTGAGGCTCTTTACTCCTCCGCGCGGTTGACCACGGGGATAGCGTCGGGCGTTTTCTCAACGCGGTCCCGGCGGCGCTCGGTGAGGTAGCGGTCCATCTCGTCGGCGACGATCTTGGCGCTGCGGGCGGCCTCCACAACAGTCTTGGCGCCCAGGGACACGTCCCCGGCGGCGAAGATGCCCTCCCGGGTGGTGCGCCCATGCTCGTCGGTGGCCAGCAGGCCCCGCTCGTTCATGTTAAGCCCCTTGGTGGTGTTGACAATGCGGCTCTGAGCGCCCTGGCTTATGGCGACGATCACGTTGTCGCAGGGGAACAGCATAGGCTCGGACACGGCGGTGACGTTGCCCTCCTCGTCAAAGGTGCGCTGGCGGTAGACAACGCCCTCGTCCCGAATCTCCACCGTCTCGATGCCGTACATCATATCCACGCCGTCGGCGATGGCGTAATCCAGCTCCCGCTCGCTGGCGGCGGCTTTGGGTTCCCGGCAGAAAACATGCACATGGCGGGAACCCTTGCGCAAGGCCGTGCGGGCCACGTCCATGGCGGAGTTCCCGGCGCCGATGACCACCAGCGTTTCGCCGATGATGAACACATCGGGGTCAACCAGGTAGTCGATGGCGTAGTGGACGTGTCCCAGGCTCTCGCCGGGGACGTTGAGCTTATTGGCCTTCCACACGCCGGTGCCGATGAAGATGGCCTCATAGCCGTCCCGCTGGAGATCGTCCACCGTCAGGGCAAGGCCGATGGCGGCGTTGGGGCGGATCTTGATGCCCAGCCGGAGAAGCTGCTTTTTGTACCGCTCGATCACCGTCTTGGGCAGGCGGAAGTCCGGGATACCGTAGCGCAATACGCCGCCGATCTTGTATTTGCTCTCGAAGATGGTGATGTCGTACCCCTTCTGAGCCAGCTTCACGGCGATAGTAAGGCCGGCGGGGCCGGAGCCGATAATGGCCACCCTCTGCCCCACCCGAGGCTCCCGTTTCAGCTCCGGGTCGTCAAGGTAGGCATCGGATATGTAATTTTCAATGCTTGAGATCTGCACCGGCGCGCCCTTGCGGCCCAGAACGCAGTGGCCCTCGCACTGATTTTCGTGGTTGCACACCAGGGAGCAAAAAACGGAGAGGGGGTTATTCTCAAACAGCATCTCTCCGGCTTCCTTCTTGTGGCCGGTGCGGAAAAGCTTGATCATCTCCGGGATATTGGTGTTGATGGGACAGCCCGTGCGGCACATGGGATTTTTGCAGTGCAGGCACCTGCGCGCCTCGTTGACAACATGAACAGCCATTGTACGTCCTCCTTAATATATTTTTCCCGTGGGGGTCAATTTACGTCTATCAGAAAAAAGCCCTTGCCAGAAGCGTCGCCACCTCCGCCCTGGTCATCTCCTGCCGGGGCATCAGCTTCCCGTCGGAGCCTTGGACAAGCCCGGTCAAAACAAGGCTCTCCGTGGCGTCCACGGCATAGGAGGCCACATCGGCGGCGTCGGAAAAGCCCGCAAGCGCGCTTTCCTCCGGCTCCGGCAGCTCCCGCCTCAGCAGGTCGTGGAGAAGCCGGTACAGGATCGTAAAGCCCTGCTCCCGCGTCAGATGGCCCTCCGGGTCGAAGGAGCCGTCGTCCGTCCCCAGGATCAGGCCGGAGGACTGCGACCAGGCCGCCTGGTCATAGTACCACGTCCCCTGGGCCACGTCCGGGAAAGTGCAGGGGGTCTGCGCGGGGGGCTTTTCGAGGAAATTCCAGATCATCGTCACAAAGGCCGCCCGGGTGATGACCCCGTCGGGATCGAAGCGGTTATCGCCCACCCCGTTGACGGCGTTATGGTCGTAGAGGAGCTTGATGCTGGCCTCCGCCCAATGTCCGGCGATGTCGGAGAAGCTGTCGGGCTTTTTGAAGCTGACGGGAACCGTCGCCTGACAGTTCCCCAGCGATACAGTCAGCTCGCCGTTATACACACTGCCCCTTGTCAGCGTCAGAACGCCCTCTGTGACCGTTCCCAGCCCTTCGGTAAGGGTAAACACGGCCTGTGACAAGTCCACCGCTACGGGCCTTGAAAGCCGCGTGGCGGAAAGGGCCAGGCTGATCGCCGTGTCCGCCTCCAGCCCCGTGACGGCGGGCGCCTTTCCGGTGGCGGCGTCCGTCAGCGTCAGCGTGTCCACCGTATCCGTCACATGGACGGCGGCCTGCCCGACGATCCCGGCGGAGGGGGACGAAACCGTGATGGTATCCACTCCCGCGGCGCCGGCTGTATAAACGCCGTTTTCAACGGATCCGTTCAGGCAGGAGAATACAATATCCTCCGGGAGCGGCGCGGGCAGGCCCGCGCTGTCTGTGGCAAGGGCGGTCAGGGGCATGGAACTGCCTGCCAGGATAAACGTGCCGTCCTCCTGAAGATGGAGCCTTGCGGCTTTGCCGGAGGGCGCTTCATCGGACACAAAGAGTATGTAGGTGGCGCATTTCCTGACGGCACCGGAGGGCCTGTTTACAATGGCGCAGTGTTCCTGCCCGGGGAGCCTGACGCTCATGACGGTGGAGCCGCCGCCGTCCAGGTTGATGACCTCACTGCACCCCCGGGCGATAAGGTCGGCGGCGATGTTCTCCAACAGCGCGCCGTTGGAGTAGCTGCTGCGCCGCCCGTCCACGGCGTAGGCGATGATACTGCCGTCCTGCTTGATCCCCAGCGCCGTTCGGGGGTGGACGGCGACAAGCGCCTGATCCCAGCCGGAGCTGTCGGTCATTTCCCCCTCGTGTACCAGCAGGTCGCCGCAGCCGGTGGCGTACCACGCGCCCGCAAGGCGCTCATCGGAGCAGGTGGTCTTCAGGGTGACAATGTCCCCTACGCTGAAATTCTCATACGCCAGGGGGAAGGCGCTGGCGGCCTGGGCGGTCAGCACCATGTACCCGTCCTTCAGGGGGAAGTCCTTCCCGGCGGGAATGACCTGCTCCACCTGGAGGGACATTTCGCCTGAGACGGTCATCGTCCCCTCAAGGATGCGGAAAACTACGCCCCAGCCGTCAAGGCTTGTCCCGGTGGAGACGCTGTCGTAGCCCGTATCGTAGAGGAAAATACCGCTTCCGGCCATGCGGACCTTGTTGAACTGGTGGACCTCCACCGTTTTCCCGGCGTTGGAGTGGACTTCCCCGGTAAGGCCGTCCACCGTCTCCCCGCCGCCCAGATTCTCCAGGGTGATGTCTATGACCGGGTGATCGGAGAAGAACGCGCCGTTTTCATCAAAGCCCAGCATATTCTCGTCGCTGTTGTTGGAGAGGTACCGCCCCTCCGCGATAACGGCCCCCAGGGGGAGGCTTCTGGAGCTGTAAAAAAAGTCGGCGTTGATACCGCCCAGGACGTTAAGGCCCCGCTTTTCGGCGTTGGCGATCACGTCGTCGATGGTCATAAAGTCGTTGATCACGTCCCCAAAGGCGACGATGGGATATACCGCTCCTCCGGCGGTAGTCTCCAGGGAGAAGGTCTCCACGCGCTTGCCTTTGGAATTGGTGAGAATGGCGTTGCCGAAATAAAATCCGTCGGCGATTTCCGCGTAATGCTCGTAATTTGTCTCCCCGGTGGGAGCCAACGGCGCGGCGTAAGCCGCCGTAAAGGTGGACAGAATCGCAAGGGCCAGGAGCAGGGATAGAAAACGTTTGCTTTTCATTTGGTAACCTCGGTAAAGTGTCTATGTCTACGCGTTTCTTGTATCTATATCTATATCTGTGGGCTTACTGTATCATTTCCTCAAACTGCGCCTCTGTGATGACGGGGATCCCCAGCGCCTGGGCCTTTGTCAGCTTGCTCCCGGCGTTCTCCCCGGCCAGTACGTAGCTTGTCTTTTTTGATACGGAGGACGCCGATTTTCCCCCCAGGCGCTCGATGATCTCCCCCGCCTCCTCGCGGGTATACCGGGAGAGCGCCCCGGTGAGGACAAAGGTCTTGCCCTCGAAGCGCCTGTCGGAGCTGTCCTCCGTGTGCGTCATATCCACCCCGGCCTGCCGGAGAAGCCCCAGCAGATGGCGGGCCTGGTCGGAATCCAGCCAGGAGCGGATATTGCAGGCCGTGACGGGGCCGATATCCTCCACCTCCGTCAGCTCCTCCACCGAGGCGCCCTCCAGGGCCTCCATGGAGCCGAAACGCCGGGCCAGCACCTTTGCCGCCGCCTGCCCCACCTGGGGGATCCCCAGCGCGCCCAGGAGCTTCACAAGGCCGTTGGCCTTGGAGTTTTCGATGGCGTTCAGCAGATTTTCGGCGGATTTCCGGCCCAGCCCCGGAAGGGTCGCCACGTCCTGCACGGAGAGATAGTAGATATCCCCCGGCGATTTGATCAGGCCGCTGTCGATAAGAAGCTGTGCCACCGCCGTGCCAAGCCCCTCGATGTCCATGCCCGCCCGGGAGGCGAAATGGACGATGTGCCGCAGGCGCTGGGCGGGACACTCCGCGCCCTGACAGCGTATTGCCGCGCCGCCCTCGTCCCGCTTGACCTCCGCCCCACACTCGGGGCAGACCGTGGGGAATTGGTAGGGTACGGAATCGGCGGGCCGCTTGGAAAGGTTGACGCTCAGCACCTCCGGTATGATCTCCCCTGCCTTCTGGACAAGGACGGTATCGCCTACGCGGATATCCCTCTCGGCAATAAAGTCCTGATTGTGCAGGGTGGCGTTGGTCACTGTCGTCCCGGCCAGCCGTACAGGCTCCAAAATGGCCTTGGGCGTCAGAACGCCCGTGCGGCCCACCTGAATGACGATATCGGTGACCCGGGTCTCCTTCTTCTCCGGGGGATATTTAAAGGCCACAGCCCACCGGGGGGCCTTGGCGGTACTGCCCAGGGCGGCCCGGTGAGAGAGGGAGTTTACCTTGATAACGGCCCCGTCGATGTCAAAATCAAACTGATCCCTGTCGTCGCCAATGGCCCGGATCCGCTCCCAGCACTCCCGGACAGAGCCGTATTCGCTGTGCGGCACCGTGGGGAACCGCAGAGCGCGCAGATACTCCAGGGTCTGCGCGTGGGTCTCGAAGGTCACGCCCGTCACCGTCTGGATATTGAAGCAGATGATATCCAACCGGCGCTCGGCGGCGATCTTCGGGTCAAGCTGCCGCAGCGACCCCGCCGCGGCGTTCCGGGGATTGGCAAACAAGGGCTTTTCGTCCCGCTCCCGCTCGGCGTTCAGGGCGCGGAAGACCTTTTTGGCCATATAGACCTCGCCCCTGACCACCAGATGCTCCGGGGCGTTCTCCAACCGCAGGGGCAGGGAGCGGATGGTGCGCAGATTCTCCGTCACGTCCTCCCCCACCGTCCCGTTTCCACGGGTAGCGCCCTGGACAAAAAGGCCGTTCTCATATCTTAGTGCCACGGAAAGGCCGTCGATTTTCGGCTCCACGTCAAATTCCGTCTGGCCCACAGCCTCCGAAACTCTCTGCTGAAAGGCCTCCAGCTCCTCATAGGAGAACACGTCCTGCAGGCTCTCCAGGGGTACCTCGTGGATCACCTCGGCAAAGGCCTCCACGGCCTTCCCGCCCACTCGCTGGGTGGGAGAATCCGGCGTAACCAGCTCCGGATGGGCGTTCTCCAGCTCCTCCAGCTCCCGGAGCATCATGTCGTAGTCGTGATCGGAGATGTCCGGCGCGTCCAGCACGTAATATTTATAGCTCGCCTCGTCCAAAAGGCGGCGAAGCTCCTCTATCCTCTTTTCAGCGTCCATAAGACGACCCTCCTTTGTTGCGCGGCACTCCACGCGGTTCAACTTCCGTCAGCTATGGCGGCATAGGCGTCAGGCACCGCCCCCACAATGACCGTCTCGGCGACGATGACCTCCGTCAGCACCGAGTCCGTCCCGCTGTCCGGCCCCATCAGCACCTCCAGGGAGACCTCCACATCAAGCAGGATCCTGTGCCGGGTCTGATTGATCCCGGCGGAGGTGAACTCGTTGCGAAAGCTGGTCACCACATTGGTCACGGACAGAATATCCAGCTTCAGCCTGGGGCCCTTGCCGGAGAGCAGTGTCCCGCCGATCAGGTTCCCCAGCGGAATGGAGATGCGCGTAAGATCCGTGTCGGCAAACCGCTCCACCACGGCGTTGGTGACCCTGGCTCTCAGGGCGTTGATGTTGGCGGAGTTGGCGATCAGCGCCGTGACGGCGCCCTGGCCGTTGCGCTCTAAGGTGACAAGCTTATCGTAGTCCAGCTCTCCCCCGTCAAGGATATCCGACACCACATCGTTGACGATGATGGTGATATCGTCCGTGGCGGTAGCCAGCGCCAGCTCCGTCACCGCCGGGGGCATAGTCGCCGTGGTGAACAGGGCGATCACCAGCACCCCCGCGCCAAGAAGCGTAAGGCCGATCCCCGCCCGCCGCCGTCTCAGCTCCCAAACGATCCTTCTCCATTTGCCCATGACCCCACCCCCGGTGGAGTATATGCGGCGAACGGCTCGAATTTTACCGGGAAGCCGTCAGTTTATAAGGCTGTCAAGCCCGCTGAGTACCCCCAGCTTGCCCGCCTCGTAGGTGATGCCCCCCTGCATGTAGGCGGTATACGGCTCCCGCATGGGGCCGTCGCAGGAAAGCTCAATGGACGCGCCCTGGACAAACGTCCCGGCGGCCATGATGACCTTGTCCTCATATCCCGGCATATCCCACGGCTCCGGCGTCACATAGGAGTCCACCGGGGAGCCGAACTGGATGCCCTTGCAGAACTGGATCAGAAGCTCCGGCTTTCCGAAGTCGATGGATTGGATAATATCGCTGCGGGGCGCGTCATAGGCCGGCCGGGAGCTGAAGCCCAACAGCTCGGTCATGCGGGCGGCAAAAACGGCGGTTTTCAGCGCCTGGGCCGTCACATGGGGGGCCATAAAGAGGCCCTGGTAAAAGAGCCTCGATCCATAGGGCGAACAGCCGCACTCCCCGCCGATCCCGGGGACGGTCAGGCGCATGGCGGCGGCGTCCACAAGCTCGCTCCGCCCCGCCACATAGCCCCCCGTGGGCGCAAGGCCCCCGCCGGGATTCTTGATAAGCGACCCGGCGCACAGATCCGCCCCCACCTCGCAGGGTTCTCGCGTCTCCGTAAACTCGCCGTAGCAGTTATCTACGATCACAGCGGCCTTTTGGTTAACATAATGTACCGCCTCGCAGAGCTTTCCGATTATGTCAACCGACAGGGCCGGTCTGGTGGCGTAGCCGGAGGAGCGTTGAAGCTCCACAGCCCGGACGGCGGGATCGGCGGCGGCCCTTTTGACGGCCTCCAGATCCGGCGTCCCGTCGGGCAGAAGATCCACCTGGGCGTAGTTGATGCCGTACTGGCGCATATTCCCGGGGTAGTCCCCGGTGAGGCCGATAACGCTCTGGAGGGTGTCGTAGGGCGCGCCGGTGGCGGCCAGGAGCGTGTCCCCGGGCCTCAGCGCGGCGAAGAGGGCGGCGGCGATGGCGTGGGTGCCGTTGACAAAAGTCTGCCGCACCAGCGCCTTCTCCGCGCCGAACACATCGGCCCATATAAGCTCCAGCGTGTCCCGGCCCTGATCGTCGTACCCGTAGCCGGTGGTTCCGGCGAACATGGGGGCGCTGACGCGCCTCTCCTGGAAGGCGCGCAGGACCTTGGCGGTGTTGGCGGCGCTGACCCTGTCGATCCCGCGAAAGATCTCCTGGGTATCCGCCTCTGCCCGGTCAGCCAGGGCCAGAAGCCTGGGGGAAAAATCAGTCTTATTCATCACGCAAGCCCCATCACGATCTCTTTGAAGGTATTGCCCCGCTCGGCGAAATTCCTGAACCGGTCAAAGGAGGTGCAGGCCGGGGACAAAATCACAATGTCGCCCTCCCCCGCCGCGGCGCTGGCCGCCAGCACGGCCTCCTTGAAGTCGTCTTTTCTGAGGATCGGCCCCTCAAAGCCCGCGTCCAGCGCGGCCTTTTCGATCTTCTCCGCGGTGAGGCCGGTGAGGACAAGCGCCTTCACATGCTCCCTGATGTCCTCCCCCAAGGTGTCGAAGGGAACGCCCTTGTCCTTGCCTCCGGCGATCAGAATGACCTTCTGCTCAAAGGAGCGCAGGCCCGCCCTGGTGCGGGAGGGCGAGGAGGCGATGGAGTCGTTATAATATTTTACCCCCCGCAGCTCCCGTACAAGCTCGATCCTGTGTTCCACGCCCCGGAAGCTCCTGGCGGTGTTGACCATGGACGCGTTATCGACCGTCCCGTAGAGCAGGGCAAAAGCGCCCAGATAGTTCTCCACGTTGTGGTCGCCGGGAATGAAGATCTCCCCCGCCTCCATGAGCTTTTCCGTCCTGCCGTTCAGGGCGGCGTAGATCGTCCCGTTTTCGCAGAAAGCCCCGTTCTCCACCGTGTCCCGCCGGGAGAAAAACCTGACGCCCTCCCCCGCCCGGGCGGCGAAGGCGCGGGTGATGTCATTGTCGGCGTTCAGTACCACCACCTCCGGGTGGGGTACGTTCTGGAAGATGTTTCGCTTGGCGTCCACATACTCGTCCATGCTCTTGTGTTTGTCCAGGTGATTGGGGGCCACGTTGGTCACCAATGCCCTGGCGGGGGACTTTTTCATGGTCATCAGCTGGAAGGAGGACAGCTCCAGCACCGCCACGTCCTCCGGCTTCATGTCGTCCGCTTTGTCCAAAAGGGGCGTACCGATGTTGCCGCCCACGTGGACGGTTCTGCCCGCGGCCTTCAGCATCTCGGCGATGACCGTAGTGGTGGTGGTCTTCCCGTCGGAGCCGGTGACGGCGTAAATGGGACACGGACACACCTCAAAAAAGGCCTCCATCTCGCTGGTGAGCGCCGCCCCGTTTTTAACGGCCCTGGCGATCTCCGGCTCGTGGGGCATGACCCCCGGCGAGCGGAAAATTACGTCAGCCTCGATATCCTTCAGGTACTCCTCCCCGGTGATGATCCTGCACCCATGCTCCAAAAGCTCCGTGGCGGTCTCGCCCAACCGCTCAGGGCCCGCGGCGTCACGGACGGTAAGCTCGATGCCCGCCCTGAGAAGCAGCCGCACCAGCGGCCTGTTGCTGACGCCAAGGCCAATGACGGTGACGCGCTTGCCCCGGAGGGAATCAATATACTGCGAAAGTGTCATGATGCGCTCCTTGAAGATGATGATAGATAAAATCATTATACACCATCTTCTTGAAATTTGCAATTGTGTTTGACAAACACCGGGGAATGATTTAAAATATTCCCCGGTGACCGGGCCGGACAGCCGCGGGCGCTAACGCGCGTGAGGAAAGTCCGGGCTCCACAGGGCAAGGATAACGGGTAACACCCGCCAGGGGCGACCCTCGGACAAGTGC
>CANPWM010000006.1 GCA_947584295.1 uncultured Oscillospiraceae bacterium
ATGGGGTCAGGCAGTGAAAAACAAGTCGTTACAAGCTTGCTTCTTCACTGCCGTGTTTTTTGAGGGAAAAACTGTGGCGTTTTACAATTTCTTGAAGAAGAATGAACTCTAATATGAGGGATGCTATTCCTATTGCCATCAGCAGAGGTTTATCATCTAACCAATTCCGCCCCTCTCCACTAGGCATGTCTGTAATATCAAGGAACAAAGAGCATAACGAAAGTAATAGCGAATAAGTGGAATCTGCGTTAGAATAAAGCACATACGCAAGGCTAAATGCTCAAGTATATTTCATTTGACCTTGAGGGAAAAGCGCACTTATGAGAAACCATAGACTTTTGGAAAACCATACCCTTTGTTCTTGGCAAGTGATAAAGTAACCTTTGCTACAGGGCATCATTCGCGAAATCAATTTTGGAACAGAACAAGAGCTTCGTGTGGACAATTCTCATAAATTAAACGTCAAATTTGGTCTCTGTGTATCTATCAAATAAACTGAGTTTTCATATGATTGGCATCAAAGACAAAATGGCATAAAAAACTACGCTTATAATTGGCACACACGACCCGACTTGCACTTATATCTAATGTCGGTTTTTCGGCCCCTTGCTAATCGCCAGCTAATTGGAACCACAAAAAATATCCGAAAATGACAGGAAAATACGGTAAATAACTGATAACGTGATAAGCAAAAAATCCAGTAATATCAACGGTTTTCAGTGATTTACGGTGAATAACAAACATCGTTTTTGTGCTACTCCTAAGCGGAAGGCCACGCGTTCAAATCGCGTCAAGGGTGCCAACGTCGCCGCAAAAGCCGCGGCGGCTCGGAAAAGGGCGGGAGCTTTATGCTCCGGCCCTTTTTCTTACCCGCCGGCGTTGCTCCTCCCTATGCCGCTCTTTACAGCGGGAACGCCGCCGCGTCCGCGTAAAGCCCCTTCAAAATGCCGATGACTTTGAAATTTAAGCGTGAGAAATGATCTGCCCGGCAGCGGTTTTTTTGTTTCTACCGCTGGGCAGATAATTTTCTTTATTTTTTCTTCCTGTTTGCAATGCAATTTATTACAAACGCGATTGAATTACACATCAAACCCGCACTTAACAAAATTTGATTTTTTCCATCTTGAAAAAGACAAAGAGCCAGACAAATTAAACCGGCTAGCGCAAATACAATGCCCCAAAATAATAGAATCCTTTTTTTGTTCATTTATAAATCCTTACCGCTCCGGCATTTTGACCGTATAATAAGTATAATTCCCAGTAACATGAGAGGAAAAGAAATGCCAAGTGTGAAACCGGAAAGCATCTCTTGAATATCAGTTCCGCCAATTAACTGTGAATAGATGAGAAAAACTATTCCTGAAAGGAATACTACAATGCCAATAAGCTTTAGTTTCTTATTTTTAAGGTCTTGCGTTTCTTTCATCATTTTCAGTATCTGCTGACTGTCGTATGTACGGATACTCCTTTCCTCTTCTTCTCCATCAAGCAATTGCGCTAACGTAATATTCAATTCCTGACACAAGGGCTCGATAATTGAGTAATCGGGCATACACTTTCCTGTTTCCCATTTTGAAATCGTTTTATGGGAAACTCCCAGCCGTTCAGCAAGTTGTTCTTGCGTAAAATTTAGCTCTTTCCGCTTTTTGAATATAAATTTACCTATTGCGATCTGATCCATATCTTAATTCCTCCAGAGTATCTTTTTGTATTAAGTATACCTTTTTGCCCTGAAAACAACACCCCTTATAAGGCGAATATGGGTGGAATGAGCTTTTTATCTTGCCCTGACAGGCGATGAGATGGCGGAGACCGCCCTTTTTTGACGAATATACGATTTTTTTGACGAAAGCCGCCGGAATGTGGTATGATGGGGGCGATGGTGGGCGATCTTTCGCCCACGATGTGTGGTATGATAACAGAAAAATGGGAAAAGAGGCGGCGTTATGGCAAAGGCATCGGCCCAGAAGCAGAAAATACTGTATGTGTTGGAGTACTTTCAGAGGTACACCGACGAGGAACACCCGGCCTCCATCGCGGATCTGACGGACTATCTGGAGGAGCGGGATATCACTGTCCAGCGCAAGACGCTGTACGACGATATCGAGACGCTGCGGGCCTTTGGGCTGGATATCCTCATGACCAACGAGGGGCGCAGCTACGGCTATTACCTGGCCAGCAGGGACTTTGAGCTGCCGGAGCTGAAGCTCCTGGTGGACAGCGTGCAGTCCTCCAAATTCATCACCCACAAAAAGACCGAGGCGCTGATCGGGAAGATCGAAAAGCTCACCAGCGTCCACCGGGGCAAGCTTTTGCAACGGCAGGTCTTTGTCCGCAACAGGATCAAGACCATGAACGAGTCCATCTATTATAACGTGGACAGCATCCACTCCGGCATCTCAGAGAACAGGCAGATCCGGTTCAGGTATTTTGACTTTACCCCGGACAAAAAGCGCCATTACCGGCACGACGGCGGCTGGTATACCGTCAGCCCCTACGCGCTGACCTGGGACGACGAGAACTATTACATGGTGGCCTACGACACGTCCACCGGCGTTATCCGCCATTACCGGGTGGATAAGATGACCGATATCTCCACCGTGGACAGGCGCCGGGACGGCGAGGCGGCCTTCCGGGAGCTGGATCTGGCGGAGTACGCCAAGACGGTGTTCGGTATGTTCGCCGGGGAGCCGGTGACGGTGCTGATGCGCTTTGACAACCGGCTGGCCGGGGCGGTGCTGGACAGGCTGGGCCGGGACGTGATGATGATCCCCGACGGGGACGGCCACTTCACCGTGTCGGCAAAGGTGGTGGCCAGCACGCAGTTTTTCGCCTGGATCTTTGGCTTCGGCCCCCTGGCGGAGATCAAAGGCCCCTCCGCCGTGCTGGCCAGCATGAAGGATCAGCTCCGAAAGGTCGCCGCGCTCTATGGGGACGGCGGGGAGTCGGAACAAGTTACGATGTAATTATAATATAAAAATACATATTTGTCAAGTATAAAAATAATTAACTTTTTGTGAACAAAAAAGTTGGCCCTGTGACGGGCCGGGGGACAGATTTTGGAGGAAATTGGCGCTGACCTGAAGGGTTGCGCTTGACAGGCGGGACGCAATAGAATATAATTTGCGTATACGCGTTATAGGGGGTACTGCCTGTGAAAATAAAAATAGCTGCCGACAGCACGTGCGACCTGTCCCCGGAGCTGATCGCGGAGCGGGGCATCACCGTGACGCCTCTTTCCGTCAGCGTAGCGGGGGGTATGTATAAGGACGGGACGGAGATCACGCCCGACGAGCTTTATGAGAAGATCGCCGCCTGCGGACAGCTTGGCGCTACCTCCGCCGTGAACGTCCAGGACTATCTGGACGTATTCGGCGCGCTTTTGCGCGAGTATGACGCCATCGTACACTTTACCATCAGCGCCCAGATGTCCTCCTGCTATCAGAACGCCTGCATTGCCGCCAGTGAGCTGGGGAACGTCTATGTGGTGGACAGCAGGAACCTGTCCACCGGCATCGGGCATCTGGTGCTGGACGCCTGCGACATGGCCGAGGCGGGCGTGGAGGCCGGTGAGATCAAGCGGCGCCTGGACGAGAAGCGGGAGAAGCTGGACGTGAGCTTTGTGGTGGACACCCTGGACTATCTGCGCCGGGGCGGGCGGTGTACGGCGCTGACGGCGCTGGGGGCCAATCTGCTGAAGCTCCACCCCTGCATTTACGTCAAGGACGGCGCTATGGGCGTGGGCAAGAAATACCGCGGAAGGCTTGCCGCCTGCATCGAGGCGTACATCCGGGATAAGCTGGCCGACCCCTCCACCGTGGACACACGGCGGATCTTCATCACCGACTCTGGCGTGGACGAGGAGTGCCGGACCATTGCCGAGCGCACCGTCCGGGAGCTGGCGCCCTTTGAGGAAATCATCCACACCCGCGCCGGGTGCACCGTCTCCTGCCACTGCGGGCCGGGGACGCTGGGGATCCTTTTTTACAGAAAGTGAGGGCTTGAGATGAAGCTGATCGCCGAGAACAAATTCACCGTCACGGAGGAGCTTTTCAGGGAGGGCATGAAGCGGCTGATCGACCTGGATTACGGCCCCGCCCTGAAGAAGATCATCACCTTCCTGGCCGCCGTGTGGGCCACCGTGGCCGCCTATATTCTCTGGAAGGGCGGGACCCTGATCCCCGTCCTGATCGAGACGGTCTCCCTGATGCTGGTGATAGTCTATCTGGCGGTGTTCCTCCCCCGGGGGCGCATCAAAAAGGGCTGGAAGGCTATGAAAACCCGCTCCGACGGCGAGATGGAGCGGGTCACCCGGTTTTATGAGGATCGCATGGAGGTGCTGACCACCATAGATCCCCTGATCGTGAACTATGAGGACGTGACGAGGACGCTGGAGACGGAGCATCTGATGATCATTCAGAACACCGGGAAGCTGGGGGTCATGATCGCCCTGGACGGCTTCACCCAGGGGACGAAGGAGGACGTCCTGCGGCTTATCCAGGAGTGGAGCAAATGATACTAATATCTGATTAAATAGATATTAGTATAAGGCCCGGAAAAGGCCGCCATATATAGAAAAAGAGACCGTTCCCTGTTCGGAACGGTTTCTTCATAGGGGCGGCGGGCGCGGAAGGATTCGGAAAAAATTGTGACGGAGGCGAAAAAGATGAACGAGCTTGATAAACTGGCGGCCGCCAGGGACTACATCGGGAAGCTGGCCAGGGGGCGGGATCCCATCACCGGCGCTGACGTCAGCGACGACAGCGTGCTGAACAATATACATATCTGCCGGTGCCTTCTCTATGTGGAGGAGGTGCTGGGGCAGGTGGTGGAGGCCGGTGGGGTCGCCGCCAGGCGGGAGCGCAGGACGCCGTTTCACATCACCCGGGAGCAGTTGGACCGCTATGAGTTCCCGCCGGAGCCGCTGCCGGTGACCGGGATCGCCCAGCGGATCACCGAGCTTGCCGGGGACGGCAACATGAAAAAGCTGTGTTACCGGGACATCACGGGATTTCTCCTGGAGGCCGGGGCCCTGCGGATCGTCACGGACGCCGGGGGCAGGCAGAGCAAATGCCCCACGCCCTTTGGCGAGAGCCTGGGGATCCGGCAGGAACAGCGCCAGGGGAAGAACGGGCCCTATACCGCCATTTTGTATGACCGGGAGGCCCAGAAATTTATCCTGGACAATATGGAATCCATTCTGGCAAGACGGTGATTTTCCAAATCTGACCAACTGAATATTGGCGGGAGAACGGCGGATACTAATTCCTGTCGAAACAAATAGAGACAGGAGGACTTCAAAATGAAGGCAACCGGTATAGTCAGACGCATAGACGACCTGGGCCGGGTGGTGATCCCCAAGGAGATACGCCGCACCCTGCGTATCCGTGACGGCGACCCGTCGCTGACAGCATTGACACGGTGGGAGCGGTTTTGCCTGGCGATGATGGCCTTGGCGGAGAGGATCGGGGCGGAATAGTACATATTCGTAAAAAATGCGAAAGGAACAGAAAACTTTCCGCCATCATGGTACGGGCGGAGAATATGAACGAAGATAAAGCACGGCGGATTTGCCGTGGACACGCTCCCGAAGCTGACGGGCCACCGTCTGAAAATCCTCGCCCTTGGCACCGTCCGCTATCTCCTGCTCCGCCACGGCGAGCTTACCGTACAGCTCAAGGAGCGCGGATTGACGCTCATATTCCTCGGTGCTGAGTACCACGATGTCCCCGAAACCGTTACGGGAGATGAACACCGGCTTCCGGGTTTGATGGCAGAAGTCAGATATTTTATTATATGAAGCAGAGTATTGGGTAGTTCAAGACATCGAAAACGCCCTGGACACATGAAAAGGCAAGCGCAGTGAGATATGGAGCATTCCCTTCACAAAGTTCCTCCTTTATAAACAGATCTATTGAAAAAACGGCCAGATATAGAGTATAATAGAATCAACACACAGTGATTTTTATGGCAAAGGTGACAGCTATGAATCTCGGCAGAGAAACCGAAACTCTTGAATTTAAGAAGTCCACCGGTGAGCTGAAGGAGGCCGTTATCTCGATTGCGGCGATTCTGAACAAGCACCAGAAGGGCGAGCTGTATTTTGGCGTGAAGCCGGACGGAACACCCATCGGGCAGGACGTGACGGATAAGACACTGAGGGATATAAGCCAGGCTATCTCCAACCACATCGAGCCGCAGATATTTCCCGAAATTACAACGGTGACCATTGACGGGCGGGAGTGTATACTTGTCAGGTTCGAGGGGTACAACACGCCGTATTTTGCCTATGACATCGCGAGGATCCGCGTGGCAGACGAGGACAAAGCCATGTCCCAGCCGGAGGTCGTCAGGTATTTGGAACGAAAAAACGGCGAGGAGGACTCTTGGGAGAAGACTGTATCCGGTGTATTGACCGCCGATGTGCCAGAAAAGAACATTCGCAGTTACGTTGAGCGCGGCAGAGCGGCGGGACGTATCGCGTTTGAATACACCGATAAGGAATCCGCGCTGAATAAGCTGGGGCTGGTGAACGGCGGCAATCTTCTGAATGCCGGTATGGTACTGTTCAGCGAGAGCATATACGCGGAGCTTCAAATGGCGATTTTCGCCGGCACTGAGCGGCTGACCTTCCTGGACATTCAGCGGGAACGGGGTACGGTCTTTGAGCTTGTGGCGCTGGCGGAGAAATATATCACCAGCAACATCCATTAGCGCGTGAAATTTGACGGCTCCCTCCAGCGCAAGGAAATCCCGGAGATCCCCATTGACGCCATCCGCGAGGCGTTGTTCAATTCCTTCTGCCATAAGGACTACGGGGCCTGCCAGAGCAATGAGGTGGCCATATATAAGGACCGGGTCGAGATCTACAATCCGGGTACATTTCCAACCGGTTTCGCACCTGAGGATTTTATCAGCGGCAACGAGCGGCCTGTCCGCAGAAATCCGCTGATTACCTCAATTTTATATTACTCCAAGGACGTGGAGAGCTTCGGCACGGGCCTCAAACGGATTTCCGACGCCTGCGATGAAGCCGGATGCCGCTTTGAGTTCAAGATTTTGAAATCCGGGTTTGTGGTGGTGTTCTACCGGGAGGAAGGCGTTTCTGATGTGGCCACCCCCACAGATACCCCCACAGATACCCCCACAGATACCCCCCAAGATACCCCCCAAGTTACCCCCCAAGTTACCCCCCAAGATACCCCCCAAGATGCCGTACAAGATACCATACAAGATACCGTACAAGATACCGTACAAGAAACAAATCAGATACAAGCAAAAATATTGGACATGTGTGTGATACCACGAACCAGGGAAGAGCTTATGGCGGCGTGTGGATTGAAAGACAAGAAGCATTTTGTCACAGCATACTTGAAGCCACTGCTGGAAGAAGGGCAAATTAAGATGACCGTACCTGACAAGCCCAGAAGTAAAAACCAGAGGTATATCAAGGCCTGACTCCGCTGTGCCACAGGTTTTGCGCAAAAAATCCCATGAGCGATAACACTATGGATAATACCGCAGACAAGACAAGCCGGTGAGGAATGTGATCTCATTTAGAAAACCTGATAACGTGAGGGCTGAGTATATCAGGATCCCCACGACGGGGAAAAGGCTCAAGCTGCTTATTGTGAGGCCGGAGGCGATGGACGGGAAGCGGCCTGGGGTGCTGTGGATTCACGGCGGAGGCTATGTGACGGGAATGGCGGAGATGGTGTATATGTCCCGGGCTGTCGATCTCGTGACCCGGGGCGGCGCGGTGGTGGTCGCGCCCGCCTATACCCTTTCGCTGAAAAAGCCCTATCCCGCCGCGCTGACGGAATGTCATGAGGCGCTGGTCTACATGAAAGATCACGCGGAGGCGCTGGGCATCAGAGCGGATCAGATCATGGTCGGCGGGGAGAGCGCGGGCGGGGGTCTGGCGGCGGCGCTGTGTATGTACGCCAGGGATCACGATACGGTGAGGATCGCCTTTCAGATGCCGCTCTACCCGATGCTGGACTGCTGTGATACCGCGTCCTCCCGAGACAACCACGGGAAGGTGTGGAATACCCGGCGGAACCATCTGGCCTGGAGGCTGTATCTGCGAGGGCTGAAGGGCGGGGCCGTTCCGGCCTACGCCTCCCCGTCCAGGCGGGAGGATCACAGCGGCCTGCCGCCCTGCTACACCTTTGTGGGGGAGCTTGAGCCTTTCCGGGACGAGACGCTTGCGTACATAGAGCGGCTCAGGGCCGCCGGAGTCCCGGCGGAGGCGGACGTATACGCGGGATTTTACCACGCCTATGACATGATGCACCCGGAAAAGGAGGACGCGAAGCTGGCCGCGGAGCGGTTTATCCGGCAGTTTCAGCTGGCGTGCGAGCGGTATAGGGCCGAGCAGAAGGGGTGACGGTGGCCGCCTTTGCCTGCTGGCGGCAGGCAAAATATAAGTCGGAGGAACCGCGTACCTGTACGCGATTCCTCCGATTGTTAAGAAGCCAAAAATTGCGCTGTCCTTTACTCCATTCCGCGGTATCCGTGTTTTTCCGCGTGGCCCAGGAGATACAAGAAGGCGAAGGCGGGGATACGGATCAGGTCTTTCCCCGCTTTGGTGTTGTGAACGCCAAAGTCGTTCGCGTTTTTGGTCACCACGATAGAGGCCGCCGCCTCGCCGCACAACTGAGAGATAGCGTCGTCGTCGGCAATCGGGGCGTTTTCACGGTATTTGACCTCTATCAGAATATTCTTCGCGTTGGTGTACTCTACGACAATATCGACTTCCTTGCCCTTCCTGCCGCCCCGGTAATAGCCCACAGCGGCGGCCTGCTGGTAATAAAATGCCGCTACGTGCTTATAGATGGCGGTTTCTACGATCTTCCCCATTTCAACGGGATCGGTCAACAGCGAATCGTCCATCAAAACGGCATTTCTGATGGCGGCGTCGGCGATATAGATTTTAGGACTCGCTTTCAGGACCTTCTTCCCCGCCATATTTACCGGCCAGCTCTGATAGATCAGATTTGCGCTCTCTAAATATTGGATATAGTTTTCTACGGTCGGCCGGGAGACACCGCTCAGCTCTTTGGCGATAGCGTCAACGGAGACGACTTCCGAGGAGACGTTGCAGAGGTATAAAAAGATCCGCTCCAATTCCGTGGCGTTTCTGATGTTGTAAAGGGACGGAAGATCCCTTTTCAGAACCTTGTCCACCACGTCCTCCCGCATGATCTGCTGGGCCATCACATCGTTGTCGGCTAATGCCAGCTCCGGGAATCCGCCGACCTGCAAATAGCGGTTGAAATGATTTTGCACCTTGGACAGCTGGAGCATGATGTTCGTGCGCTCCTGCTGGGTCTTGTAGAGCAGTGGGGTTATTTTCAGCTCCTTTGGCAGTATGGGCCGGTCAACGTCAAGAAGCTCGCAGTACTCATAAAAGGACATGGTGGGGACTTGGATCGTTGACCAGCGCCCGGCGCCGCTCTCCTGGTTGCCCTTGATCAAGGCGGGGCTTGCCGAGCCTGTCGCAACCACCTTGGTGTCCGGCTGCATATCGTAGATCGTTTTGAGCCACTTGTCCCAATCCTGTGCGTACTGGACCTCGTCAAAGAAGTAGTAGACGTCCTGCTCGGGGTAAATATTTTCGTGGTAGCACTCCAAGATGTCGTTGATCCCGCCGAGCTTCAGCATGGGGTGATCCATGGAGATAAAAATGATTTTCTGCGGGGGAACGCCTCTTTTGAGCAGTTCTTCGATCATTTGGTATTGGATCGTGGTTTTTCCCACCCGGCGCGTTCCCGTCAGGACGACGATCCGGCGGATATCCTGCCGGGTGAGCCGCTTCATCGCCTCGTAAAACGCGAATCTTTTGTACGTTTTTGCAAGCTTCGGATTGATTGTGCCGGTCTTCCACCAAGGGTTAAAAGACGTAAGCACTTTAAGGATACCGGCTTTGTTGATGATAGCCATCAGGATCCCTCCTTTGCAAATATTATAGCCGAAATCTTCAAAGTTGTCAACAAACATTATAAGTATACTTACAATGTTTGTAGACAAAGTTTGATTTTTTGCGATAAAAATGGCCCCCGGGGCCCTGGAGAGCCGGACGGGGGCGTAGTGGGAGATTGCGTTTATGGCTTTGGGCTTATACTTTAGAATTCATATAGTCCCTGAGAGCCTCGTCCAGATGAATGGGCGAGAGAGCGTTGCGGGTAAAGAGTTCCGCGGCGGCCTCGGCAACGGTGTGGTCGTCGGTAAAGACCTCGGACACCGTGGGGCTGACTTCCCAGCCCCGGGGCGTCCACTCCAGCACCTTGAGCGCGTACTGGAACGGCTTCGGCTCGATGGCCTCGTATTTCCAGGCGGCCGCCTTGGCGCTGAGTTCCTCCGAAAGCTCAAAAAGCTGGCGCATGGCCTCCAGGAGAATCAGCGCGGCCTTCTGGAGCGCGGGGTTCAGGGTGTCTACCATGCCGCTGATGAGGTTGAAGGCGGTGTCGGTGGGCGTACTCTCCCCGGCGACCAGCTGCGAGGGGGTCATCTTCATTTTATAGGCCAGATGCTCGATGGTGTCTGCGCTCGGGTTTCCCTCCCCTTTAAGGCAGGAGAGTAAAGTGGTGTGTCCTATGCCGAGAGCCTTCGCAAACTCCGCCTGGCTGGGGTATTCCTTGAGCTTTCTGTTCATGATGGCCGCGATGTTTCTCTGTATTTTCATGGTGTTCAATCTCCTCGTTTTAAAGAATTAAAGTAAAATGGGTGCAAAACGCTCGCTTGTGACATTCCTTTGCGTGAAATCTTTTCGGACTGCCGCGACAATTGAAAATAAACCGGGAGGCGCGGCCTCCCGGTCTATTTCATTCTGAGGGGATTCATGCCCAGACAGGGTCTGTGCTAAATGGCATATTAGCCCCACCACCGTCGCGGCTGGCGTAAAAGACAAGGACGGCGTAATACTGATAACCGTGCGTCACATTGAGCCTGATGGAGTGACCATAAACGAAATCGTTGGTAGTCATCATATCCGGGTAATTTTGGTACCAGTATGTCGCGACAAGTTCATCGGTTGCAGAATCAGGAGTCTCACCTTTCATCCTATACACGGTGACTCTATGAGCTCCGATTGTGTCCATTGTGTTTGTCCCGACAACATGAAATTCAACGGAGATATCCCCGGCGGCCCACTTGTGGATATAGGCTCCTGCTGAGGAGATATACTTGTTGGTATGTTCCGCAGCCAACACAGGGGTGCTGAGGACGGAGACCACCATGATTATTAGGGCAAGATACGTTACACATTTCTTCAAGATTATTAGCCTCCAATCGAATCAAGTATTTTGATTAGATCTTCGTATGAGGTCAATCCTGATAACCGACATTCAACGCTTTCCGTCGTCCATACCGCAAGGTATTTTTCATCGTTTGTCATAATATGAAATTTGATTCCATTATGCTCGTAGAAATCGAGTGATTGATCATCAATATTGTACGATTCCTTGGGAACCCCCGACAGATATTGAATGTAGGATAAAATGTAACAGTTTTCGCTTCTTGCAAATTTACCTAATATAAGGTTGGACTCAGGGTTTTCCAAAGATGTTACTTGCGACTGCTCATATCCCTCCGGCCAATAGGTCGGGAGATGCTTGACGTCAATGCTATATTGTTCCATAGCGTCCTTCATCCCCTGCAACTGTGGCGGGATTTCAATACCATCCTTACCTAATGCTCCTTTTGACGACAGGCCAAAGGTCTCCGCCGTCCAAGTGGCGATTCGGTCAAACAGGTCAAATCCCTTGGCATAAGCCACGGCCATGGAGGCCACCATGAGGGCGACGATCACAGCGGCGGCTACCCCCACCTTCAGGAGAATACGGAGGCTGCGGCGCTTCTTGTTCTCGGCTTTTACCCGTTTCAGGAAGTCCTCATACGTTGGCTGGGGGTCCATGTACTCCGGGCGAGGATCTTTGCGGGCGATGGTATCCAGGTATAAGGCCAACAGATCGCCGCAAGAGGCGTTTTCGTCCATCTCGGACACAATTATTTTATACTCCTCTTTAAGATCTTCAACGGACATGGAGTCCAGCTCTTTTGCCAGCTCGTCCATATCGTGAGGATAATTTGATACGTTCTCACTGGAACCTACATTACTATCCATGGACTCACCCCTTTCCCCTCTGTATAAGTATGTGTTGATAATCGTGTAATGTTATCAAGAAAAATATATTTTGTCATATCCCCATCAGTTCCCGGCATTTTTTGAGGAGCCTGCTGACCTTTACGCGGCAGTACTCCTCGGTTATGCCCAATCTCCTGCTCATTTCCTTGTAGTCCATCAGCCGCTCAAAACGCCAGACAAGGATCTGCTTCTCGGCATCGGAGAGCTGGCTTGGCAGAACATGCGAAAGCGGCTCGGCCTGTTCCGGCGCGATAAGATCCCCGTATTCCTCCAGAGAACGGTTGTACTTGGTGGAATGAAGCCGACGGTGATTTTTGATACGGTAGTCCAACGCCTTGAGCAGCCACCCTTTTGGGTCTTCATGCTTTATGAGTATATCGACTTTCTCCGTCGCAGTCACAAAAATGTCGTGAACAAAATCAGCGGCGTCCGCAGGGTTTGCTCCGTAAAGGTTGGCCGCGATCTTTAAATAAATGCAGTTTTCTGAATAAAGCTGGGAGAGAAACGATTTTTTCTCAGTCTCTGTCATCGCGCCGCCTCCGCAAATAGTCGAAAATTGTCGAAATATGCGTTTCGCAAATGTTAATATATCACACCTGATGGGAAAAGGAAACAGAAAATTAAAAAAATTTTTACATTCCCCTGAAAAAATATAGATCCCGATCGAAATATGAGTATAACGACGCAAAAAAGCGTAGATGCCCTATGCCATTACAGCTTGTTCAGCTCCCGGCGAACCTCTTCCACCAGACGGGCGCGCTCTGTCCCGGAGGCCCGGTTGTAGCGGGGGAGGGCGGCGTCGCGGATCCGCTCGGCGGAACGTGCCCACTGCTCGAACTCCGGCTTTGTCATCTTCTTTTTCAGGACGCGGGCGTAATATTTCTTATAGGCCCGCTGGTGGATCTGCCAGATCTCGTTCTCCTGCACCTTCTCCCGGAAGCTGGAGAGAGCACCCACGTCCCGGCAGGTCTTTTCCGTCTCGCCGGGGGCGATATTGTTGCAGTAGGAGTAGGACACTCCCGGCGTCTGCAAGAACCACTTGCCGCAGTTGAGACACCGGCGGGGTACGTAGCCCTTTTGAATGCCCTTCATCAGCTCCACATAGACAAAATCCCGGAGACGGTCAAAGTACATCTTCTCCACCACTTCCGCGTGAACCTCGCCGGTCACCTCGTCCGTAGAAGAGCGAATGGCGTACTGTACGTTGACCTGCGGGGCGTCCACCTGATCGTCCTCCCCCAAGCTCACCCCGCTGACGAAGGCATCTACGCCGCCCCAATAGACCTGTTCCGGAAGAGAGAATTTCTTCTGGAGCTTTTTTTCTTTTCTCCGGGACTTCGCCATTTCGTCCAAGAACCAGGAGTACCGCCGCTGAATGAGCAGAAGGTCGTCCCGCGCCCAGAAATACTTGTTCAGGATCGAGCCGTCGTCATTTATTATATCGTCCGCGATCGCGGTTTTCGCCTCGCCAACGAACATTCGATGAAATATCTCGATCTCCACAAGGTTGGGGTCCCTGATGAAAAGATTGTATAGCGGCAGACGCACAAACTCGTCCAGCATCGGATAAAAGGCCGCCACCGTTCCCTCACGGTCACGCGCCGCGATCCTGTCCTCAAGGCGTTCCACAAGGCCGCAGTATTTACTGGTATCCAGCTTCAGAGCGGCCAGGAGCGTTGTTCCGTACGGTATGACCTCCGGCTCATTCTCGACCCAATACCCGTCGTCGCCAAACTGGATCTTGGTGTGGGTAACAGGCCGCCGAAAGTCAAATAGATCTTTCCCTAAAACGCCCATGGGACACCTCCGAAAGATAATGCAAGAAAAATAGTAGAATATTTGTTTTAAGTGTATATTATCGCTTGACAAAAGTCAAGAGGGTATGTTACACTGGAGATAGATAATCGGAGTCAAAAGTGAATTATCAATATTCGGAGGCGGGGACTGTTTGGAGATTGACATTCGAGACGAGCAGAAAATTGTGACGATTTGGTTGAGCAAGGACGAGCGGAATGACCCGGGCGTAAGTGATACCCTGCGGAAAATCTGCGCGGAGTATAACCCGCGCAACTACACCGTGGCCGTGTTCAAGTCCGGCGAGGACGACCTTTTTGAGCTGACCTCTGACCTCCTGATGACCAACCGGCGGAAGCTGGCGGAGCAGGAGACGGAGCGAGAGACGGAGCGAGAGACGGAGCAGGAGGCGGTGCAGGAGCGCGCAGTGGGGCCGTCAATGATCATGGGCTTTTAGCTGTCATATGATAGTGAATGGATTTTAGAAACAAATTTACAAGGAGGATAAAAATGAAAAACACTGAAAGATTGAAAACCGTCACCGGTGAGGAACTGATGAACGAGCCTATCCGTCCGCCCAACTTTATCGTGGACTCCCTGCTGTCCCAGGGCCTGCACATCCTGGCGGGCGCGCCGAAGGTGGGGAAGTCGTGGCTGGCACTGTGGCTGGCGGTGACGGTGGCAAAGGGGGAGCCGGTGTGGGGAATGAGTGTGAGGCAAGGCACGACGCTCTATCTCTGCCTTGAGGATTCCACGCTGCGGATACAGAATCGGCTCTTCGAGATCACCGAGGACGCTCCGGCCAACGTCCACTTCTGCACGGAGAGCCGTGTCGTTGGTGCGGGGCTGGAGGAACAGCTTGAAGTATTTCTTACCGAGCACCCGGACACGTCGCTAATCATCATCGACACGCTCCAGATGGTGCGAAACGCCAAGCGGGACAACACCTACGCCAACGACTACTCGGATCTCTCGGCACTGAAGAAAATCGCAGACGCCCACAGTCTCGCCATCCTGCTCATTCATCATCTGCGAAAGGAGAACGCAGATGACGATGTGTTCAAACGGATTTCCGGCACCACGGCTATCAGCGGAGCGGTGGACTCCAGCTTCACACTGGTGGAGGACGGGCGCGGGAGCGGACGGGCCACGCTCTACTGCATCGGGCGGGACATTGAGTACCGGGAGCTGTCCCTCGTCAGGAGTGAGTGCAACGTCTGGGACGTGGAGGAAACGCTCCTGCCGGTCAACAAATCCGACAACCTCATTTCTCTGCTCTCTGCGTTCGTGAAAGCCCGCGGAAATTTTATCGGCACTCCCACGGAGCTCGTCAGCCACATCGACCCTGCCGGCACGGAGAACATCAGCACCCGGACGCTCTCCCGTAAGATCCTGCAAAGCGATGCGGCTCTAAAGAAAGCGGGCATCGAGGCCGTCTGCCGCCGGAGCAACGGCAAGCGGATCATCGAGCTCACGAGTGCCGATAGTGACGATACTCACGCCCCCGGAAACATCGGCACTATCGACCCTGTGACCGCGCACGTCGCCGCAGGTGCGCCAGCAACACTGGAGGTGGCATCGTGAGTCGCCTCTGCGCTAAGCGCCCACACAGCGCCAACGTCGCCCGAATTAAAAAGCTACCTTTTTTCCCTTTCGGGTCACGGTTACGGCAGAGGAAAAACTCTCCCCTTGGGAGAGGCAAGCAGAGCGCCTGTCCGACTTTGTCGGACGGCACAAATTGCGGGCAGAAGCCCGCACCCACTTGAGAACGGAGGAAGAAATGAAAGAGAATCGAATCACCGTCAGGTTCACTGACGAGCAGATACAAGCCATCTCGGAGAAAGCGGCCTCGGCCCAAATGACCCCCAGCGCCTACATCCGCGCGGCGGCCATGCGGCACAAGGTCGTGGTGGTGGACGGCCTCCGGGAAATGACTCACGAGGTACGCGGCATCGGACGCAACCTCAACCAGCTCACCATCCTCGCCAACGAGGGACGGTTCACCTCGCCGGACCTCTCCAAGATGGTAGAGAAGCTGGATAAAATCTACGGTCAGCTCTACATCCTGTCCGACCAGGAGCGGCGCTGATGGCGACGGTGACGTTCATCCGCAACAAGAAGCAGTCAGCCGGTGCCCTCGGCGGTGTGAAAAGGTACGTGGAGCAGGAAAAGAAAACGCTCGACCCGTCCGGCGCTCGTCTCGTCAGCTGTCAAAATTGTACGCCGCAATTTGCGGACAAGGAATTTCTGGCGACACGGATGGTGTACCATAAGGACAGCCCGGTGTACTTCTACCACTACACCCAGTCCTTCAGCCCGGATGAAAATATCACCGGCCAACAGGCTCACGACATCGCCAAGGAGTTCGCAGCCCGTGCCTGGCCAGGTAGCGAGGTGCTGATCGCCACCCACATCGACGCCGCTCACATCCACAGCCACTTCATCGTCAACGCAGTCTGCTATGAAAGCGGCAAGATGCTGAGGCAGGGGCCGAACACTCTGAAGGGCCTCCGGCAGATCTCCGATGAGATATGCCGAGCCCACGGTCTCACCGTCCTGCCTCCGAACCCGGAGCAGAAGTCCAACGGCATGAGCGCACGCGAGTACCGCGTTGCCGAGAAGCGCAACAGTTGGAAGTACCGCCTCATCAACGCCATCGACGACTGCATGACCTACGCCGGGAGCAAGGAAGAATTCATAAAGCTCATGGGCGAGTACAGGATCACGCCAAAAGACAAGTGCGGGATCGGCGTCCGATGGGAGGACACGCGCAAGAACATCACCTACACACTCCCCTCCGGCATGAGATGCCGGGACGACAGATTACACGAAGAAAAATATCTAAAGGAGAATATGGAACATGAATTCGCAATCCGACAGGAGACTTTCCAACGAGGAGCTGAAAGCCCTGAACAGGCCCGGCCAAGTGGATGTGCTGACGCTCCTCAGTGGTCTGCTCCAGCGTCAGCAAAGAATAGAGAAAGCGCTCACAACGCTGATGACCGCCGAGGACGCGGAGAGGATACTAAACCAAACGGAGAATCTGAACAACCACGTCCTGTCGCTGACGGAACAGGTTGGGAAAATGCACGAGAGCTTTTCTATGAGAACCGAAAACATGGAGAGAGCTTCGAGGAAATCCGTGCGCAGCTTAACGCATACCGCGAAAGTCTGGATCGTCCTGACGGCGCTGACCTCCCTGAACTCGACTATCTTGCTGGCGCTGTTGCAGTTGCTGCTGTGACCGCCGTTGCTCTGGAGGACAACGGCCCGATCCGCGACGCCACCACGACACACTATCACGTGGACTCCAAGGCCCTCAAGGAGACACGGAGAAAGAAAATAGCCATGGGCCACAAGCCCGACGACCACGAGGACGAACAGAACTGGACGATGACCATGTAGTTAAAGGGCTATAAGCGGGGGTGTGGGCGCGTGAGAAAGCCCCCCGGCGGGGCCGGGGGGTGGGTGCGGGTTGGTATGGGGGCGTTAGAGGCTGTTCATGTAGTCCTCAAGGGCGTCCTCCAAGTGGACAGGCGAGAGGGAATTGCGGGTAAAAAGCTCTGCGGCGGCTTCGGCCACGCGGTGGTCGTCGGTGAAAACCTCCGATTCCGCACAGACCACCCAGCCCTTGCCTGTCCTCTCCATGGCCTGGAGCGTGTAGGCGAAGGGGCGCGGCTCGGCGACGGCGTACTTCCAGTAGGCGCCCCTGGCGTAACATTCCTCCGAGCGCCGGAAAAGCTGGCGCAGCGCTTCCAGGTGGAACGCGCCGGTCTCCTGGAACATGGGGTGCAGGGATTCCACCATGCCGCTTATGATATCGAACGCCCTGCCGGCGGAAAAGGTTTCCCCGGACACCAGCTCCGCCGGGGTCATCTTCATGCCCTTTGCCAACAGCTCGATGGTGTCCGCGTTTGGGTTCCCCCGCCCCGCCAGAAGGTGCTGGAGCGTTGTTTCTCCCACGCCCAATACCTGCGCGAATTCCTCCTGGCTCCCATATTCCTTGAGTTTTCTTTTCATTGTGGCTGATATATTTTTCTGGATTTCCATGTTATGCCACCTCCTTGAGCTAAAGAATAAAAGTTTCAAAGTTTTTTGTAAAGTCCATCATAGCGGCTGTTCACCGCTATAACGGACATTCTTAAGAAATTGGGAGGTTTTAGGGCCTATATTGGGATTTTTGGCGCGAAAGATGAATTATTTTCTATAAAAAACGGCCCGGTTTTTGCCCGCGGATAAGGCCGCCAGGCGAATAAAGCGCCCCCGCCCATGGGAAAAATATCCTTGGGAGGGGTGCCGCGTGGAAATCAATATCCGGGAGGAGCAGAAAATCGTTGACGTGTGGCTGACGAGCGCCGAGGGAAAGGACATTGATTTGACCGGTCTGTATGAAAAATTCGGCTCCCGGGGCTATCTTGTGGCGGTGTTCCGTTCCGGCGGGGAGGAGCTGGCGGGGGTGACCGCCAGCCTGCTTTTATACAATCGGAAGAAATCGGCCGGGTGCTGATACAGGCGCGGGATCGTCACATCTTACATCTTAAGAATAGGCGGGCTTGCATTTTTCTCCCGCCGGGAGTATACTTTTATAGTATGTTGACACCATAACGGCGAGCTTTGGAGGCCTGATTTGAAAAAACAAGAATGGACGGCGGCCCTGTGGGCAGGGGCCACGGTGATATGGATGGGGCTTTGCCTCTTCCTCTCCTGGCAGACGGGAGAGGGGACCGGGAGACTGAGCCTCGCCCTGGCAAGGTTCCTTTTGCGGGGGCTGGGGCTTGTGGGACTGCACCCGGCGGAGGCAGCCTTTCATATGCTCTTACGGAAGCTGGCCCATGTGGGCGTGTTTTTTGTCTCGGGTGTGCTTTTCTGCGGGACGGTTGAGGCCGTCTTGAGGCTGAAGCCCCTGGGCGGCTGGTTCAGGGCCGGCGCGGCGCTTCTCGTCACCGCGATGGCGCTGTTTGCCGACGTGCCGAAGGTGTGGATCCCCGGAAGGCATCTCACCTGGAGCGAGTCGTTCCTCAACGCCGCCGGGGCGCTGGCGGGGTATTTTCTCATGCTCCTGCTGGCATACGCGCTGGAAAAGAGGCGCGGGACGTCACGCGCGGAGAGGCCAAAAGAGAAAAACCGAAAATAAATCACGACCCGGCGGGCCATTTTGGCTCCGAAGCGGGTCGTGATATTATTATAATGTTATAGCGTGTTGGAGCTGTCAGCGTACCGCTCGATAAGATCCACAAGGGCGCCGGGACTCATATCAAGGGCGTAGGCGATGCGCCAAAGTGTCTCCAACGTCGGCTTGCGCTGGCCGCGCTCGATGGCGCTTAGGTGGGTGCGGCCGATATCGGAAAGGCCGCTTAAGACCTCCTGCGTTATTCCCTTGTTCTGCCGCGCACTGGCAATGGCTTTGCCCACGAGCACAGGATCCAGCTGTGTTCCGCCCATAATCATAACACCTCAAAAATAGTGTATTATATCCATCGCCGCGTTATGAACACAAATGTTGACAAATGTGTGAAATAGTGCTATATTTACCTGGTAATTGGGGTTCTTGGCGGGAAATACTGCAAGGTGTTGACAAATGGCTGGCAAACAGGCCAAAAATTTGATAGGTTGTATCGTTGAAAATGAAACTTTTTTTCTTGTAATATGCGAAAAGGTGTGCTATAATACAGTCGGCTTTTGGCACGTGGGAGGCGGGATCACACCGTTCGGACAGTTTGGAGACGTGCTTTTCGCGGCCCTAAATATAACGGCGATGTAGGAGAATCAGAATGGATAAGCTTGAAAATCAGCAAGTCGAGGAACAGGAGATTGACCTTGTAGAAGTGTTTTACGTCCTGTGGCGAAAGGTGTGGATCCTGCTGGTCAGTCTTGCGGCCGGGGTGATCCTCAGCGGAGCGGTGACCGTTTTTTTCATAACGCCGCAATATGAGGCCTCCTCGATCATATACATACTTTCCAAGACCACCAGCATAACGTCCCTTGCCGATCTGCAGATCGGCGCGTCCCTGGCGGCTGACTTCCAGATCATCGCCACCACCCGCGAGGTGGTGGAGCCGGTCATGGAGACCCTGGGGATCGACGAGGAATATGAGAGCATCGTCAAGGACATTGACGTTACGAACCCCACCAACTCCCACATGCTGGAGATCACCGTCACCAGGAACGACCCCGTCCAGGCGGCCAACATCGCCAATACCCTGGCCGACCAGCTCAAGATGCAGATCGCGGAGGTCATGAGTACCGACACGCCCTCCACCGTTGAGCGGGCCGTTGTCCCCACGGAGCGCAGCAGTCCCAGTATTCTTATCAACTGCCTGGTGGGCGGGCTGGTCTTCCTGGTGGTCGCCGCCGCCGCCATTCTCATCGGCCACTTCATGGACGACACCGTTAAGGACGAGGACGACGTCAAGCGTTATCTTGGCCTTGATATCCTGGCGGCCATACCGCTTGAGCATCTCACTGAGGAGCATATCGTCAACAAGGGGAGGCCCAAAAAATGAGCAGGGCGAGGAAAATCGTCTTTGCCTGCGCTTTGACCGTCATGCTCGCCGCGCTTGCCTTCATCGTGGTGTATGTTGTGAACCAGTATGAGGCGAACAAGATATACGATGAGCTTCGCGACAAGGTGAATATCCCGGCGGAACACGTTTCCGACGAGACTGAACCCGCCGACACGGCGGAGCCGGGAGACACCACACAGCCCGATACCGCAGAACCGGACACCACACAGCCGGATACCACAGCGCCGGCAGGGCCGTATGTTTCGCCCCTGGACTTCGACATGATCTGCGAGACCAACCAGGATATCTACGCTTGGCTGGATATACCGGGTACAGACATTTCCTATCCGGTGGCGCAGCACCCCACGGACGACGCCTATTACCTCAATCATACCATTGAGCGGAAGAACAGGCTGCCCGGCGCCATATACACCGAAAAATGGAACAGTAAGGATTTCAGCGATTTCCTCACCGTGGTTTACGGACATTGCATGAAAAACGGCACCATGTTCGGGAACATGAAAAAGTTCAAAAGCCAGTCCTACATGGAGGAGCATCCTACCCTCACCTTCTACACGCCGGAGGGCGAGTACCACTACAAAATCTTCGCGGCGGTCACCTATCCCGATAAATATCTGCCCAAGGCCTTTGATTACAGCACCGAGGCGGGGCGGCAGAAATTCATTGATTCCATACTCAAAAAAAGCGGCTATGTGAACACCGCGATAGAGGTAACGCCGGAGGATCGGTTTGTGGCGCTCAGCACCTGCGTAGGGAACGACTCATACAGACTTCTGGTTATTGGAGTGCTTGATAAGGAAATTTCAACAAAATGAAAAAGGTCGTATTACTTATACCGGTACTGCTCCTGGCTCTGATGTGCGCCGGGTGCCAAAAGGGGCCGGGTGATTTGACGGACAGCTCCGGCTATCTGACAGACAAAACAGAGTGGGGCGGCACCATTACGTACAAGGGTACGAAATACCGCCGCCGGACAGATGTGAGGACAGTGCTGTTCCTCGGCGTGGACAACGCGTATCTGTCCGAATCCGGCGAAGACCTGGTGGGCAACAACGGGCGCTCAGACGCCATTATGCTTTTCCTGGTGGACACCAAGAACAAGACGACGGAGCTTTTGACCGTCTCCCGCGACACCATCACCGAGGTGGATATGTATGACGGGGTGGGGAAGCTTGTCTACTCCCGGCCCATGCATATAAGCCTTCAGTATTCTTTCGGCAACAGCGCCAAACGGAGCTGCTTTCTGGCCCAGAGGACAGTTTCGGAGCTTTTATATAACGCCCGGATAGACGGGTACTTCTCCCTGACCATGGACGGCATCCCGGTCATCGTGGAGGAGCTGGGCGGCATCACCATAACGCTTCCCGAGGATTATTCAGAGATAGACAGCCGTTACACCAAGGGCGCTACCGTCACCCTGAACGGCGAAGAAGCGGAGCGGTTCGTACGCTACCGCAATACGGAAGTACTGGGCAGTAATGAGGGGCGGAACGAGCGTCAGAGTTGGTTCGTCATGGAGATGTTCCGCCAGATGAAAGAGAAGGGCGACCTTGACGGCACAGTGGAGCGGCTTCTTGATGTGGCTGAGGATTACATTGAGACAGACGTTGACGCAGAGACCTTGAAGCTCCTTGCCGGCTCCACGATAACCGAATCCTATAAGGTGCCGGGCGAGGTCCGGCAGGGACAGTATTTCCACGAGTACTATGTGGACGAGGAGGGGCTTCAGGAGCTGGTCGTTAAGCTCTTTTACAGGCCCGCTGAGTGACGCTCATATCAATAGGAGTATGAGCGTGAAAAGGTATTCTACAGTGTAAGAGCGCTGTTGAATAAATTTTGCTTGGAAGGAGGTGCAACAAAATGAAGAAGCTCTTAAGAATCGCAGTGATCCTTTGCCTGGCTCTGTGCCTGAGTGTTGGCGCTTTTGCCAGCAACCAGGGTACCGGTCCGGAAGGCGGCGCTGGTATCAGCAACACCGGAGAGGCAATCCCTCTGGAGGTGTCCGCTCCTACCGTGACCCCCACTGCCGCTGAAGCCGCCGCCACTATCAAGTCCGACGACGTCAAGGCTGAGGATCTGAGTGTTGTCTGGGTCAAGGATATCACTGCGAAAATCCCCGAGGGCGGTTCTGTCACCATCACCTTTACGGTCGCTGGTGCTACTGCTGAGGACACCGTGTACGTTCTCCACTACAATGGGTCTGTATGGGAGAGGGTCGCTACCTGCAAGGGCAACGACGTTAAGGCTGTGTTTACCAGTCTGTCTCCTGTTGCTCTGGTTCTGGAGAAGGCCGCTGCTGCTCCCAGCAATCCGTCCAAGCCGGGAGAGAATCCCCCCAAAACGGGTGAGGGCCCCGTTCTTCTGGTCGCCGCCGCTGTTGTCCTGGTCGCAGGCACAGTCGCTGTTGTCGCCCTGAAGAAGAAAAAGGAGATGTAACTAAACATTTCCTACGTTCCGGGGGATCGTTTTCCTAGGATGCGACCCCCGGAACGCCCCCACCGAAAGGAGTTGAACACTTTGAGGCTCGCGGATATCCACTGCCATATTCTCCCCTATGTCGATGACGGCGCGGAGCATATGGAGGAGATGGAAGAGCTGCTGGCCTCCGCCGTGGAGCAGGGCATTGAGATCATCTGCGCTACGCCCCACCTGCGGCACGGGATGTTCGAGTCCTCAGACGAAGAGATCATCAGGCAGTACCGCCGTGCCTGCGCGTATATTCAGGAAAAGGATATCCCAATAGGGCTGTTTCTCAGCCGGGAATACTTTTGTGACGATACTTTCTTAGAACGACTACGCAAAAACCAACTGATCCCCATGGGATCGGGGAACACTATTTTGGCTGAGTTTTCCAGCCGTTATTCGGATACGACCATTGAGAACTATTTAAAAAAGATCCTGGACGCCGGCCTGACGCCGCTTATCGCCCATGTGGAGCGGTACGGCTGCTTAGACGAGAAAAGGATCGAGAGCTTTATCCGCCTGGGTGCCATGGTTCAGATTAACGCGGGGAGCGTGCTGGGCCGGGAGGGACACCGGCAGAAAAAGCTGTGCTGGGAGCTTTTGAGGTACGAGCTTGTCCATGCTGTGGCCTCAGACGCCCACGACCCGCAGTATAGGCCCAATGAGCTGGGCCTGTGCGCCAATAAAATCGGACATAAGCTGGGACAGGCCTGCGTGAAAAAAGTTCTGTGGGACGGCCCGGTTAAGATATTATCACTGGACAAAGGGGAATAAGGTCTTGGAATATGTGGAATTGAAGCTCGACGAGCTGCCCTATGAGATCAACGAGGAGATAAAGCTTCTCCGTACAAATCTGCAGTTTTGCGGAGCCGATAAGAGGGTCATATGCGTCACCAGCGCCTTGGCCAGCGAGGGCAAGAGTACCACGGTGTTGAATCTGTGCCGGTCGCTGACGGAGCAGAACAAGCGGGTGCTTCTCATTGACGCGGATCTGCGCAAGTCCGTTCTGAGGAGGAAGATCACCCTTGGAAAGTTGCGCTTTGGCCTTTCCCATCTTCTTACGGGCCAATGCACCCTTGACGATGTGACCTGCCGCACCAACGTGAAGGGGCTGACCGTGATTTTCTCCCTGGTGACGCCTCCGAATCCCTCGGAGATCCTCAGCAGCAAACAGATGGAGGAGCTGTTGCGCGCGGCCAAGGACAGCTTTGATTATGTGATCGTGGACACCCCGCCCCTGGGCATGGTGGTGGATGCCGCGGTCATCGCCCAGCATTGCGACGGCGCTATGCTGGTGATCTCCGCCGGTGAGGTCAGCTACCGCGCGGCGCAGGACGTGGTCGGGAAGCTGAAGAACACAGGCTGTCCCGTCCTCGGCGTTATTCTCAACAAGGTGGATCGCAAAAAGAGCGGGAAGTATTACGGGCGGTACTATGGCCGGTATTACGGCAGTAAGTATTACGAGGAAGACGAAGGGGCGAAGCGGTAACGCCGCCCCTCTCCCCCGCATTGAACGATATGGAAGGAAGATAAGATATGGACAGAGAACACAGCACAGCTGTCCTGGAGCTTAACACGCCAGTTGAAGAACTCAACGATCCGATACAAGCAGAAAACAAATCTGTTATTCTGGACACGCCGGTTGAGGGCAGAAAGAAAAAATATCTGTATCTTTTCGTCAAACGTGTGTTCGATTTGGCCTGCTCCCTTATAGCGCTTATTATCCTGTCCCCTGTCTTCCTGGTCGTTGCGATTCTGATAAAGCGAGAAGATGGTGGGCCGGTATTGCACCGCAGGATTTGCGTGGGGAAGAACGATAAGACGTACATAATGTATAAATTCCGAACCATGATGCTTGATGCGGACGATAGATTGGACATGTTTACTCCGCAACAACGGGAGGACTACTTACATGGTGTCAAGATAAAGGATGACCCGCGCATTACGAAAATCGGGAAATTATTAAGATCCACAAGCATTGACGAATTGCCGCAGTTGATTTCAATTTTAAAATCAGATATGAGCCTTATTGGTCCTCGACCGGTCATTGAACGTGAAGCGGCGGAGTATGGAGAGCTTCGTGAGCATCTGTTGAGTTGCAAACCTGGAATAACGGGGTATTGGCAGGTTATGGGCAGAGGTACAGTTCCTTTTCTCAGCGAGGAAGGAAAACAGCTTCAACTTTATTATGTGGATCATCAAAGCTTCTGGCTGGATATTAAGATTCTTTTTAAAACAGTTGCGGTTGTTATTTCAAAAGTGGGCGCACGATGAAAGCATTTTTACTTGCCGCCGGTTTTGGAACACGTCTTCGGCCTATCACGGACACGATTCCGAAATGTCTGGTTCCCATAAAGGGCCACCCCCTGCTTGCCTGGTGGCTCCAACTTCTCCAGAAGCACGGCGTTACGGAGGTACTGATCAACACCCACTACCTCCCGGAGCCGGTACGCAGCTTCATAAAGACGTATAACGCCAAACAAACGGGCCTCACCGTTTTTGAAGCCTATGAACCGGAGCTTTTGGGAAGCGGCGGTACGATTCGGGCAAACCGGGATTTTGTTAAGGGAGAGAAAGACTTCCTCATCTGTTACGCCGACAACCTGACGGACGCCGATCTAACCTCCTTCCGGCGGCTTCACGAGATGCGCGGGTCGCTTCTGACGATGGCGCTGTTCCACACAAATGTCCCCGAGCAGTGCGGTATAGCGGAACTTAACGCGGAAGGCCGCATCGTTGAGTTTGTTGAAAAACCGAAACGTCCAAAGACTGATCTTGCCAACGCGGGGATGTATATTGCTGACGGGCGGATTTTTGATTACCTCGAACCAGATAAGACGCCGCTGGACTTTGGAAAAGACGTTCTCCCTAAGTTGGTCGGACAGATGTACGGCTGGAATACGGAGGGCTATCTCATAGACATCGGCACGATGGAAAACTACAAGAGAGCAAATGAGGAATGGGTTCATGATTATAACGAAGACTCCTCTGAGAATTAGTTTTACAGGCGGGGGGACTGATCTCCCGGATTACTACACAAAGAACGGCGGTGCCGTTGTTAGCTGTGGCATCAACAAGTATATCTACATTACCGTCAACAAAAAATTTGACGATAGGATCCGGGCAAGTTACTCAAAGACTGAAATCGTGGACGAGGTAAAGGATCTCCATCATGAGCTGATTCGCGAATGTATGAAGCTTGTAGGGATCAAGGGCGGCATAGAGATAACCTCCATAGCGGACATCCCGTCAGGAACAGGCCTCGGTTCATCCAGCACCTTTACAGTAGGGCTTTTAAACGCGCTTCATACCTATAACGGGTATAGCCCCTCCGCTGAAGAGCTGGCCCAGCAAGCGTGCGAGGTGGAGATTAGCATATTGAAGCACCCCATCGGCAAGCAGGATCAGTACGCGGCGGCGTATGGCGGGACAAATTATTTCAAGTTCAATCAAGACGGCACTGTGGAGCGGCACAGGATCTATTTGGATGACTCTGATGCCCGCCTCATGCGCCAAAAGCTCCTATTGCTTTATACGGGCATTACCAGAGACGCCAACACGATCCTCACCGAGCAGAAACAAAATACCGCCTCCAAGTTGGAGACTTTAAACTTCATGAGGGATCAGGCCGGAGAGATGTACCGGGAGCTTACGGAGAACGGTTTTACCAAACACTTTGGCCAGATGCTCCATGAGGGATGGCTTCGCAAGCAGCAGCTTGCCTCGACGATCAGCAGTGGCCCAATCAACGACTATTACCAGAAGGCCATTGAAGCGGGTGCCATTGGGGGCAAGCTCCTCGGTGCCGGAGGGGGCGGCTTCCTGCTCTTTTACTGCGATGAGGACAAGCAGTCTGCGGTGGAGAAAGCAACCGGCTTGCCACGAACCTACTTCCACCCGTCGTTGCGCGGGAGCCGGGTGATCTTCTTTGCGTAAAGCGATATTTCTGGATCGGGACGGCCTTATCAACCGTCAGGCCGCTCCCCACCATTACATAAGCGATCCCAAGGATTTTGAGATCCTCCCCGGCGTGCCGGAGGCAATAAAGCGCCTGAACGACGCCGGATTCCTGGTCATTGTGGTGACCAACCAGCGGGGCGTTGCCCGCGGTATGCTGACCATGGAGCAGGTGGAAACGGTTCACCGCTATCTGCAAAGCGAGCTTGGAAAGCACGGTGCCCACATTGATGCCATCTATGTCTGTCCCCATGCCGATGGAGAGTGTACCTGCCGGAAGCCGGATATAGGGCTTTTCCTGAAGGCGGAAAAGGATTTTGATATAGATAAACGCCGTTCCTGGATGGTTGGCGACAGTGACACCGACGTGGAGGCCGGAGAGAGATACGGGGTTCGCCCTATTCTTACAAAAAGCCTTCTCCAAGCGGTAAATATGATTTTAGCGGGGTAATTCCTTATGAAGATACTGATCACCGGCGGCGCAGGGTACATCGGCAGCCACACAAACCGGCTTCTGAACGAAAAGGGAATAGAAACAGTTGTATTGGACGATCTCAGCGACGGTCATAAGGAGGCCGTTGTCTGCGGAAAATTTGTTCAAGGCGATTTTGGCGATAAGGCCCTGTTGGATAAGCTGATGGTCGAGGAGAAGTTCGACGCCGTCCTCCACTTTGCCGCGTTTGCCTCAGTCCCTGATTCGGTCAAAAGGCCGGCGCGGTATTATTGCAACAACGTGACCAATATGCAAATGCTTCTGGATGCCTGTGTGGAGTATGGAATCAAATATTTTGTTTTTTCTTCCTCGGCATCTACCTTTGGAGAACCGCAATATACGCCCATGGACGAGAGCCACCCCCAACTGCCCATCAACCCCTACGGGATGACGAAACTGATTGGCGAACATCTGCTGGCCGATTATGAGCGAGCCTACGGCCTTCGGTACTGTGCTTTCCGATATTTCTGTGCGGCGGGAGACTCCAAGGATAGCAGCATCGGTGAGGCCCACGACCCAGAGACGCACCTGATCCCTGTGATGGTCAAAGCGGTCCTCAATGGTAAACCCTTTAACGTATTCGGTACAGATTACGACACTCGTGACGGGAGCTGCATCCGGGACTTCATCCACGTCCTCGACTTGGCGGAGGCGCACTATCTGGGGCTTAAGTATATCATGGAGAATGATTGTTCAGACTGTTTTAACCTGGGCAGCAACACAGGCTTTACGGTTTTGGAGATGATAAAAGCTCTTGAAAAGGTGACAGGTAAGCCTGTTCCCTATAAGCTGGCGGACAGACGGGACGGTGATCCGGCGTCCCTGGTGGCATCTAACGAGAAAGCCAGACGCGTCCTCGGCTGGGAACCTGTCCATAGCGGTATTGAGGAGATTCTCACAGACGCCTGGAACTGGGAGAGAAACAGGAGATATTGATATGATTGACTTCAAAGAGAACATGCGTAAGTACATAGAGACGGAGATCGAGGTGCTGCGAAACCTTAACCTCGACGAGCTCAACGATGCCATCAACGCCATTATGGACGCCAGAGCCCGCGGCGGTACGATCTACACCATGGGCAACGGCGGCAGTGCCGCCACGGCCAGCCACATGGTCTGCGACTTTGCCAAGGGCGCCAGTGACGAATTGGGCGGGAAGAAATTTAAATTTGAGTGCCTTTGCGACAATACTCCGATTGTGATGGCCATAGCCAATGACATAAGCTACGAGGACGTGTTCGCCTATCAGCTCCGCGGCAAGCTCACACCGGAGGATCTTATCATCGCCATATCCGGCAGCGGCAACTCCGGCAACGTGCTTCGCGCGGTGGAGTACGCCAAGGAGGTCGGAACGCCGGTCATCGGTATTACCGGCTACTCCGGCGGCAAGCTGCGGGCCCTCGCGGACTACCGTATGCACGTCAACATCGACGACATGCAGATCGCCGAGGATGTGCATATGATGTTTGACCACATGATGATGAGAGTGATTGGGAAAACACCGAACAGATAAAAGTGTGTTGCATACATAACCTCTTATTGGAAAATGTTGACCGAGGAAAAAGTAGTATGTGTAGAAGACTGAAAATTGCCGTAGCCGGCACCGGATATGTGGGACTATCCATTGCCACTCTGCTCGCTCAGCACAACGAGGTTTGGGCGGTGGATATTATTCCGGAGAAGGTGGAGCTTTTAAATCACAAAAAAAGCCCCATTCAGGATGAATATATCGAAAAATATCTGGTGGAGAAAGAACTTAATCTGACAGCCACAACGGATGCCAAGGTTGCGTACACTGGGGCCGACTTCATAGTTGTGGCGGCTCCCACGAACTATGACCCTGCAACTCAGTATTTTGACACCTCTGCCGTTGAAAATGTGATCAGCCTCGCTATGGAATACGCTCCGGACGCGATCATTGTCATAAAAAGCACGATTCCAGTGGGCTACACAGCATCAATACGGAAGAAAACCGGAAGTCGTAACATTATCTTCAGCCCGGAATTTCTCCGCGAGTCCAAGGCCCTTTACGATAATCTCTACCCCTCAAGAATCGTTGTCGGTACAGATTTGGATGACGAGCGCATTGTCAAGGCGGCACGGGATTTTGCGGGCCTTTTGCAAGAGGGCGCAATCAAAGAGAATATAGACACCCTGATTATGGGCTTCACAGAAGCCGAGGCCGTAAAGCTTTTTGCCAATACATATCTCGCCCTTCGTGTCAGCTATTTCAATGAGCTCGATACATATGCGGAAATGAAGGGCCTTGACACTAATTCAATTATAAAAGGCGTATGCCTTGACCCGCGCATCGGGGATTTTTACAACAATCCCAGCTTTGGTTACGGCGGTTATTGTTTGCCTAAGGACACAAAGCAGCTCCTGGCGAATTACAGGGATGTGCCGGAAAACCTCATAGGCGCTATTGTTGCGAGCAATCGCACGAGAAAGGATTTTATTTCGGATAGAGTTTTGAAACTGGCCAGAGAAAGCGGAAAAGACACAACCGAGGTTGTGATTGGTGTTTACCGTTTGACAATGAAATCCGGCAGCGACAATTTCCGCCAGAGCAGTATACAGGGCATTATGAAGCGGGTCAGCAAGAAAGGCGCACAAGTGATCATTTATGAGCCGACGCTTGCAAATGGGAGCATGTTTTATGAGGGTACAGTTGTAAACGATCTGCAAGAATTTAAGCAGAGAAGTACGGTCATCCTCGCAAACAGATATAACGCATCACTGGAGGATGTATCCGAGAAAGTATATACGCGGGATATTTTCAAGAGGGACTAAATAAGCAACAGGCGGTATTTCTATGATTATCACCAAGACCCCCTTCCGTATGTCGTTTTTTGGCGGCGGGACGGATATGGAGAACTTTTTTAAGGAGAACGGTGGGGCGGTGCTGTCGACGACGATTGACAAGTACTGTTACGTCAACGTGCGGCATTTGCCGAGATTTTTTGACTATTCCTCCGAACTGGGATACTCGAAAATCGAGCGGGTGAAGGGCGTGGAGGATATTCAGCATCCCCTTATTCGCAACGCCATGAAGATGCTGGACATGCACGAGCTCAGGCTCTCCTATGACGCTGACCTTCCGGCCCGGTCGGGGCTTGGGACGAGCAGCTCTTTCGCCGTAGGGATGCTCAACGCCTTTTACGCACTCAAAGGGAAGTATGTGGACAAGAAGCGTTTGGCGGATGAAGCTATCTATCTGGAGCGGGAGCTCTGCGCTGAGGCGGGGGGCTGGCAGGATCAGATCGCGGCGTCCTTTGGAGGACTTAATCGGATCAATTTCAGTAAGGACGGCTATGAGGTCCTTCCCGTTATCATCTCCCCGGAGAGAAAGCAGCAGCTCAGCGATAACCTGATGATGTTTTTCACCGGCTTTACGCGCCTTTCCTCCGAGGTCCAAAAGGCCAACGCCTCTGGCGGCGACCGAACCGCCCAGCTTCGCCAGATGCTATCGCTTGTGGACGAGGCGGAGAGGATACTGGAGGATAAAAACGCTGATTTGGACGATTTCGGTCGCCTTTTGGACCGCACCTGGCGCTTAAAGCGACAGAGTGGCTCCGCCGTCACAAACGACGGTATTGATAGACTCTACGAGAAAGGCTTGGCCGCCGGGGCGCTGGGCGGAAAGCTCTTGGGCGCCGGTGGGGGCGGGTTTTTACTCTTCTACGTTCCACTTGAAAGGCAGGCGGCGGTCAGAGAAGCCATGGATGACCTTTTATACGTCCCCTTTGAGTTTGAAAACGAGGGTACGCGGGTGATCTACTACGCCCCGGAGAGCTACGTGCCCATCGCGCCGCACAGGTTTGAGCGATGAAGACGGTCATCATGGCCGGAGGGCGAGGGACGCGGATCGCCCAGCGTTTTCCGGATACTCCAAAGCCCCTCATCCCGATCTGCGGAAAGCCGGTCCTGGAGCATGAGATAGAGTGCCTCCGGGACCAGGGCTTTACCGACATTATCCTGACCGTCAGCTACATGGCGGACCAGCTGATGGACTATTTTGGAGACGGCTCCGGGTATGGCGTACAGCTCGAATATTTCGTGGAGACGGTTCCCCTGGGCAACGCGGGAGCACTGTTCCGGCTTCGGGACAAGCTCACGGAGGACTTCCTGCTCCTCAACGCTGACTCGGTATTCCATATAGATTTCAATAGATTTGTGGCCTTCCACAAGGAGCGCAACGCGCTGGCCACGCTGTTCACCCACCCCAACGACCATCCATATGACAGCGGGCTCATTCTCACCGACAGCGACAACGCCGTGACCGGGTGGCTCACCAAAGAGGACCGGCGGCCACAGTGGTACAAAAATTGCGTCAACGCGGGGCTCCACATCCTGTCCCCGAAGCTCCTGGAGCATATGCCGGACACGCCGAAGATCGACCTTGACCGGCAGATCTTGAAGCCCCTTGCGGGCACGGGCAGGATGTTTGCCTACCAGAGTCCGGAATATGTGAAGGACATGGGGACGCCGGAGCGGTTTGACGCCGTGAGTCGGGACTTTGAGAGCGGCAAGGTGTTTGCGAGAAACCTGAAAAACAGGCAAAAGGCCATTTTCCTTGACCGGGACGGTACCATCAACAAGTATGTAGGGTTCCTCCGCAGCATTGACGACATGAAACTCCTGCCCGGTGCGGCGGAGGCCATCAGGCAGATCAACGCCTCCGGCTATCTCGCTATCCTCGTCACCAACCAGCCGGTGATTGCCCGTGGGGAAGTCACCGTTGAGGAGCTTGATCAAATTCACAACAAGCTGGAGACGCTTCTTGGCCGCGAGGGCGCGTACCTGGACGCCATTTACTACTGCCCCCACCACCCGGATAAGGGCTTTGAGGGCGAGATCCCGGAGCTGAAATTTGACTGCGACTGCCGCAAACCCAAGCCGGGGATGCTGCTCCGGGCGGCGGAGGATTACAACATTGACCTTGAAAAGTCCTGGATGATAGGCGACAGTGAGCACGACAGAGGCGCCGGCGAAGCGGCGAGGTGCCGCACGAAAATCATCTCGACGGATGGGAACCTTCTCAAAGCTGTCAATGAGATCATGGAGGATACATATGACCGATAAAGTCATGGCGCAGCTTGATTTACTTGTTGAAAGATACCCCAAATTGGCGGTTTGCAAAGAGAGCATTGCGGCGGCATATGAGATGACGGAAGCCTGTTATGCGCGCGGCGGAAAGCTCCTTATTGCCGGAAACGGGGGCAGCGCCGCAGACGCCGAGCACATAGTTGGGGAACTTATGAAGGGCTTCAAAAATCCGCGAAAGCTCCCAAAAGCAGACGCGGACAAGCTCATTACGGCAAATCCAGAGTTTGGGAAAACCCTTGCGGAAAATTTGCAGGGTGCTCTTCCGGCAATCGCTCTTGACGGCCATCCGGCGCTTTCAACGGCCTACCAGAACGACTGCGAGCCGCTTCTATGCTTTGCCCAGCAGGTCAACGGCTACGGTGAAGCAGGCGACGTGTTCCTGGGGATTTCCACAAGCGGAAACAGTAAAAATGTCATCTACGCTGCCGTCACCGCAAAGGCGAAAGGCATGAAGGTAATCGGCCTCACCGGGGCCAAGGATAGCAAGCTCAGTGATATGGCAGATGTGTGCATCCGCGCGCCGGAAACAGAGACGTATATGATCCAGGAGCTCCACCTGCCCATCTACCACTGCCTGTGCCTCATGCTGGAGGAGAGATTTTTCGGAGTATGAGAACGGCTGTTGTGGGCAGTTCCGGCTACATTGCCGGGTATCTGCTGAAAAGATTTGAAAATGTTTTGAAGATAGACCAGACGCCGGATGCGGATGCGTACTTAAATCTCACAGAAGTTGAAAAGTTCGATTACTCCTCGTTGGACGGCGTTGACTATGTGATTTTCACCGCCGCGATCTCCGGGCCGGATATGTGCGCCAACGAGTTTGAGAGGTGCTGGAGCATAAATGTTGCCGGTACGGAGCGATTCATCGAAGAGGCAATACGCCACAAGTGCAGGGTGTTGTTCTTTTCCAGCGACGCAGTATTTGGGGACATTCCCGGAAAGGTCTACACAGAGCGTTCGGAGACAAGGGCCGAGACTCCGTACGGCAGAATGAAAAAGGCCGTGGAGGACCGGTTCAAGGACAAACCGAATTTCAAGGCGATACGGCTTTCATATGTGGTCTCTAAAAGGGACAGATTTGTTTCATACTGCCTCAAATGTATGGCTTCGGGTGAGACGGCGGATATCTTCCACCCGTTTTACCGAAACTGCATCACCGTCTCGGACGTTGTGAATACGGTGGACTGGCTGATTTGTCATTGGGACAGTTTCGAGCCGTGGGTACTCAACGTCGCGGGCAGCGAGCTTGTGAGCCGGGTACGGATTGCTGACGAGGTCAACAGGTCGTTTGACGACAGGCTGAAATATGTCATCACATCTCCCGGTGAGGACTTTTACAAAAACCGTCCGAAGATAACGCAGATGAAGAGCCTGTATCTTGATAAATTCGGGATTTTAAAAAACGAACCCTTTTCAGAAAAGTTGAAAAAAGAGCTGGAGGAAAGGTAAATGGCAACAAGAGCTTTAATTACCGGTGTCACCGGCATGGTGGGTTCCCACCTGGCCGATTTTCTGCTTGCCAATACCGATTGGGACGTCTACGGAGCCTGTCGCTGGAGAAGCCCCCTGGACAATGTGAGCCACCTGCTGGACAGGGCCAACAATAAGGACAGGCTCTACTTTGAGTACGCCGACCTCAACGACCAGGTGTCGCTCATAGGCCTCATCAACAAGGTAAAGCCCGACTACGTGTTCCACCTGGCAGCCCAGAGCTATCCCCTCACCAGCTTTACAGCCCCCATCGACACGCTGAACACCAACATTCTCGGTACTTGTCGTCTTATGGAGGCCCTGCGGCTTGCCATAGAGGCCGACAGTTCCTATAAACCGGTAATCCATGTGTGCGCCTCCTCCGAGGTGTTTGGAAAAATCCCCAAGGAGAAAAAGCCTGAGACAGGTATCCACGAGGAGTGCCCTTTCCACCCGGCCAGCCCCTACGCCATCTCCAAGGTGGGCACCGACCTCTTGGGTCGGTACTACGCTGAGGCGTATGGCATGACCGTCATGACCACGAGGATGTTCACCCACACCGGTCCCCGGAGGGGAGATGTGTTCCACGAATCCACCTTCGCCAAGCAGATCGCCATGATCGAGGCGGGCCTCATTGAGCCGAAGGTGATGGTGGGCAACCTCAAATCCCTGCGTACCTACGCCGATGTGCGCGACGCGGTCAGGGCCTATTATATGTTGGTTACTGTTAATCCCATAGCCGGAGAGTATTACAACATCGGCGGGAGCTACACCTGCGAGGTAGGGGACACCTTAAATACCCTGATCTCCTACTCCACCATGAAGGACAAGATCGAGGTCGTCACGGACCCCGCCCGCCTCCGCCCCATCGACGCCGACCTCCAGGTCCCGGATTGCCGCAAGTTCAAGGCTCATACCGGCTGGGAGCCCCAGATACCCTTTGAGCAGACCATGCACGACCTGCTGGACTACTGGCGGGAGAGAGTGGGGAAAGGCGAGACGTTCTTGACGAGATAGTGCTGGGGGTATGATATGAAGAAAACTATTCTTGTGACCGGAGCTGGCGGGATGGTCGGCTCCCATATGGTGGAACTCCTCCACGACCGGGGCGAGAATGTGATAGGTACCTACTACCGCCCGACGACGGATATAAGCGAGCTACCGTGGGAGATCAAAATGATCGAGTGCGACGTGCGTTATTCGGAGAGCGTAGAGAAGGTTATCATGGAATACATGCCGGAGCAGATATTCCATCTTGCGGCGCAAAGCTATCCCACCGTGTCCTGGGACCGGCCCTATGAGACCATCGAGACGAACGTGAATGGCACAGTCGCGGTCTATGAGGCTGTCAAAAAGGCACGCAAGATTGTGGACAAACAGTATAATCCCATGGTGGTAGTCGCCTGCTCTAGCGCGGAATACGGAGAGAGTTTGAATTTACTGGCTGGCAGGGGCAAGGATGTATTCATAGATGAGACGACGCCGCTCCTGCCGCTGCACCCCTATGGGGTCAGCAAGGTTGGGCAGGACCTTATATCCTTTCAGTACTATATGAACGATCATATTCGCTGCATCCGGGCCCGGATATTTAACTCCACCGGCACCCGAAAGGTGAACGACGTCACATCGGACTTCACCCGCCGGGCCATTGAAGCGGAACGTGCGGGTAAATTTGAGCTGCGAGTGGGCAATCTTGAGACACGGCGGGCCATCATGGACCAGCGGGACCTGGTGTCTGCGTTGCTACTCCTGGCGGAAAAGGGAACGCCGGGGGAGGCGTATAACATCTCCTCCGAACACATCTACCAGATGCGCGATATCGTGAGTATGATCGAAGCACAGATGGACCATACCTTTGAAATCAAAGTGGACCAGGCCCTGCTGCGGCCTACGGACGAGAGCGTCATCGCCGGGGATATCACGAAGCTGCAGCGAGATACCGGCTGGAAGCAGCAGATCCCCATGGAGCAGACGGTGGCGGATATGCTGGGGTATTGGAGAAGAAAATTGAAAGGTGATTCAGGATGCCACTAAACAGAATGCAGTTTATGAACATGTGGATCGATAATATAACTCGGGAAGAAGCGATTATGTACATAGAAAAATGTATAACGGAACGAAAGATTATGCATATTATCACACCAAATGTAAATTGGATCATACGCATAGAAGAAGATCCATATTTTGGCGAGATATGCAGATGTGCGGATCTTTCTCTAACGGATGGACATCCGATGTTGTGGATTGCAAAGTGGTATGGGACGCCCATAAAGGAAAAAATAAGTGGTTCGGACTTTACTCCTACGTTGTGTCAGGTGGCCGCAGAAAAAGGGTATTCTGTCTTTCTGCTGGGCGCTGCGCCGGGTGTCGCGAAAAAGGCAGCGGAAAAATTGAAGGAGCGTTTCCCGCGTTTGCAGGTGGCCGGTACATACTCGCCTCCTTGGGGGTATGAAAATGATCCAGAAGAAATAGGCAGGATCAACAAAATGTTGTCAGAATCACATGCCGATATCCTGTTCGTTGGGATGGGCGTGCCGAAGCAGGAAATATTTGTATACGAGAACATGCAGAAATATCAGATCCCTGTTTCCATCTCGGTCGGCGCGACGATTGATTTTATCGCCGGGGAGCAAAAGCGTGCTCCTAAATGGATGACAGATCATGGCTTGGAGTGGTTCTTCCGTTTTACCCAGGAGCCAAAGAGGATGTTCAAAAGGTATTTTGTGGATGATATGAAGATATTTAAGCTTGCTTGGAGATACAGAAAGAACGCAGAACCCAATAATAAATAGGTGAAAAATATGAGTAAGATTGCCTTTAATGGCTTTTTGTTTTCGCAGAGACAAACAGGGACAATGCGGTATACAAGAGAGATCCTGACGGAGTTGGATAAAATAGCCGCTGAGGGAGAATTTTGCCTGGTCGCTCCTGTTTACGCGGAGCATGTTCCTGAATTGAAAAACATTGAGATCATTCGGTTCGGGAAGACAAAGGGAAGTTTGTGGGAGCAGTTGGATTTTCCGCGATTTCTGAGAAAGACAGGGCTGGAACAGTTTAATTTCAATAATACATTTCCGATTTTTAAACCCGGGATGTTGATTATATACGATATTGCGTATAAGTTGCACCCGGAATTTGGTACCTCTCTGCATGGAAAGATATCGAATATTTATCATCGGGTGGTTTTCTCAATCGCCGCCAAAAAGAAATTTCCTATTGTCACGGATTCATTTTTTTCAAAATATCAACTGATTGATTTTTATCATATCAATCCGGGAAGGATTACGGTTATCGGTAGTGCGTGGCAGCACTTCAATAAGTTCGGGACGGACAGGAGCATACTTGATAAATATGATCTCGAACCGGGGAGGTACTATTTCACCCTTGCCAGCCTGTCCATTATGAAAAATACGAAATGGGTGCTTGAAGTTGCGAAACGATATCCGGGGAAAACATTTGTGCTGACTGGTGGGAAAGCCCCAGTCGACAATGAAGATTATGCTACGCTTCCCAATGTGATCTACACCGGATATATCACAGACGAGCAGATAAAAACCCTGATGCAAAATTGTAAAGCGTTCATATATCCGTCCATATACGATGGTTTCGGACTTCCGCCGCTGGAGGCGCTCAGCCAGGGGGCAAAGGTCATTTGCTCCAATGCTGCGTGTTTGCCGGAGGTGTACAGGGGCACCGTGCACTACATCGATCCTTATGACACGGACGTCGACCTGGACGAATTGCTGTCGCAACCGGTGGAGCCGCCGGAAACTGTTCTTGATAAGTACAGCTGGGAAAAAAGCGCGAGACAGCTCTATGCTTTACTTAAAACCAGCTGAGATAGATTTATAGGATATTACGACATCAATACAAGTGGGTATTTTTTTATGGAAAAGAAGCGTATTTACTCCATTTTGATAATATCTCCTGTGTATTATCCTTACCATTTGGGCGGAGCAGAAATCTCTACACAAATGCTGGCTGAGGGCCTGAGCGAGACTGGCCAGTTTACTGTCGATGTATTGACTCATGGAGATAATACCTCTGTCGAAGATAATGTCAATGGCCTTCGGGTCATGAGACATTTCTTTTTTCCATTTTCTAAACAGATTTATATGAAGGTCCATGATAAAAAAATTTCAGTTGGCATCAAAATTCTTGGGAAAATCGGAGACCTTTTTCAATTCAGAGGCCGCGAAAAGTATTATCAGAGCCTTTTTCGTTCATATGATGCTGTTATTTTATCAGGCAACGGTGTAAATCTTGGCCGAGCGGATATGTGGCGCGCAGCAAAAAAAGAGAATGTACCTTTTGTCCAAATCATTCGTGACCCGCTGCTTGTTTTCCCTCTAAGTGGAAAGCCCAGTCGTTTTACTCTTGGGGAGAAGCTGTACAGAAGGTTTAGTACACATGGGCTCCGGGACGTCCCGTATGTTGTAAGTGTGACCAATTGGATGCTTAAATTGCACAGACTACATGGGATTACGTTTCAAAGTGAAAAGGTCATCTATAATATGGTAGATGACTGCCTGTGTGGAAACATGTCGTACGAGGGAAAAGAGGACGTTATTCTCTATGTCGGTTCGATAAGCACAGAAAAGGGCTGTCACACACTGATAAAAGCGTTTCAAAGTGTGTCGGCTCAGATTCCGTCTTATCGCTTAGTGCTAATCGGCCGGGTTTTCGATGTAGTCATACCGGACAGCGATAAAATTATTGCAGCTGGACACATGGAATTGAATGACGTGTTCGCACAGATGCAAAAGGCAAAGCTTGTTGTTCTGCCATCGGAATGGGATGAGGCTTTTGGGCGAACCGTTGTTGAGGCGGTTTTTAACGGGACAGTGTCGATTGGCAGTGACCGCGGGGGAATTCCAGAGGTGTTCCAATATGATCGGGAGTTTCTGTTTAGAGCTGGCGACGTGAGGGATTTGGCGGAGAAGCTTGTGAAGTTTACAAGGCTTGCTTCGACGGAATATTCGGAAAAACTCAATAAACTGCGGGTTATGTTTGAGAAGTATAAAAAAGAAAAAATTGTTTTGGCGTGGCTTGATTATTTAATGGGCTGTGTTCTTTCAAAGACAGGTCTAATTAAATAGTTTATTTTAACTATATGGATTATAGACTTGTTTCGATATGGGAGAGTATGCAATGCGTGGGAGACAAATAAAAATATATCCATATAACTTACTGATACTTCTTTTTATCATTCCTGCTTATATTAGCAGCAAACCGGAGCTTCACCTGTTGTTCCAGATTTGGGTCGTGCTTCAGATTATTGCCGTTGTGTGTTTGTTTACTCTATATGTTCTTCAAGACAAAATGAAGTGCGCGATGATCAATGTTATCTTGCTGCTATCTCTTTTAGCGGCCATATCCGCAACGATCAACGACGGTTCGCCATTTGCCATTGGAAGTGATTTCGCGGCCAATATTGGAATCGCCCTGTATATATATCGTGGAATGAATAAAAACCAAAAGCGGTTTTTGAAAACATTAGCGATAACTTTGTGCAGTTATGTGATAATCAATCTAGTCATTGTCTTGCTTTTCCCAACTGGAATCGCTTCGGGGAGGATCGGCCAATATGTATGGTTTTTGGGTCAAAAGAATAGCCTGCTCCCATATATCGTTGATGCCTCGATTGCTTTAGTCCTATACTTCTATGCCGAATATGGGAAAAACACAGCAAAAACTTTTGCGGTAGTTCTTTTGATGTGCAGCACGGCGTTGTTTGTTAACTCAGCTAACTTTCTTGTTATTGCGGCGTTGATGGTGCTCGGAATGTTGCTGGAGGTTACTGTAAAGAACAAAAATATCTTATTAAAGCTTCTTTCCGGACAGAAATATTTTATTCTTGTAGTCGCTTTCTTTTTGTTCGTTATGCTCTTTAGCCAGAACAATCTGTTTATGCAATCGTTCACGAAGCTTATAGGAAGGGATATTACATTCAGCGGCAGAACATTGGTGTGGGAAATAGCGCTTGAACAAATAAAAGCTCACCCCATAATTGGGGTGGGAACTGGCTTTACATATGTGGTAAGCAATTGGTCTAATACTATGGTACACGCCCACAGCATTTACCTTGATATCGCCGTCCGATTTGGGATACCAGCTTTAGGGCTTGTACTCATAATGATTGTAATTACCTATCGGAGAAGCAGAGCCATAAAATCACCGCTTGCCTTTTTCTATCTTACGTTATATTTAGTCGGGGCTGTTTTTGACGTTTATTCATTATATACGCTGATTCTGCCGTGCATGTTAATCAACCAGGCAAATCCGGTGGTGATTAATTTGACACGATCGCGACAGGAGGTGAAATTCTTTGAGGGAGTGGTTTCAAAGGATAATATCATTGAGAAATAAGGTGGTTAGGAGGCTAAAAGCAGAGGTCAATAATGCCCGTTTGAGCTTTATACGTCCTAAAAACGGGTTAAACACGGAAAAGAGGCAGGAGCAGGTCATCATATCTCTTGCCAGTTATAAAGCAAGGTATTCTATCCTCCCAAAAACACTGAAAAGTATTTTGTGGCAAACATATAAGCCAGACAGGATATATGTCTGGCTGGACAGTGATGTACCTAAAAATCAGCTCACGCCAGAAATGAAGGAATTTGAGAGATACGGGGTCACATTCCGCTTCACCGATGATGATTTGAAGCCACACAAAAAATATTATTATGTTATGCAGGAGTTTCCTGATGCTGTTATTATTACCTTTGATGACGATATAATTTACGGAAGAAAAGTAGTCGAAAGACTTGTTAAAAAGCATTTTAAATATCCAGACGCTATTTGCGCTGGCCGCGTTCACAGAATCACATGGGATAAACAGGGACATATCAAACCGTATCGCCAATGGATCTGGGACTGCGATATGGGGAATAAACCCTGCTTTGACCTCTTCGCGACAGGATGCGCCGGCGTTTTATACCCGCCGGGTGCATTACCGGGGAAAGCTTTTTCGGCAGAGAAAATTCGCGAGCTTTGCTTGTACGCAGACGATATATGGCTGAAATTTATGGAGCTTGCCGCGAAGATTCCTGTAGTACACGTGATGAATGTCACTATGTGCGGTATTGAAGAGTCAAATGAAACAGCACTTGGTAACGAAAATGTTATTGGGAACCGGAATGATATATATATTTCTCAAATGATAGAGCATTACCCAAAAGAATTTGAATTTTTAAAATCGAATATACTTTGATTATTAAAATGGCGGTGGCGTGAGTGACAACAAGACGTGAAAATAATTTTGATCTGCTCAGGATTATTAGCTGTATTGCCGTTATATTCATTCACGTGAGTACAGAATATATCAGATGGCTACCTGCAGCATCAACGGCAAAATTACAGCAGCTTCAACAGACACGGGGTGGGTAATCTTCCTGTTTAATACATTATCGCGTTTTTCTGTACCCTGTTTCGTGATGCTCTCGGGTGCGTTTATTTTAGGGAGCCCCTATAACGGCGACAAGAAATTTTTCTATAGGAAAGCCCTTAAAAGTACGATGCTCACAACAGTGATTTTTCAGTACTATATACTGTCTATTCTATGCTCAAGGCAGCATTTGGGAATATATATGTTCATGATGATGGTATTTTTGCAGTTTTAAAGCCTTTGTACTATACATTGACCGGCAGACCTTTTTTCCACATGTGGTATTTGTTTATGCTCTCCGGATTGTATTTTGTTACGCCATATGTAATAAGGGGAACAGAGATACTTAAATCAAAAGGGATAGATTTGTATGGCAAACCGGCTTGGGTGTTTCTTGCGTTGGCGAGCATCAGCTACTGGACAAGCTCTCATAAACTGGGATGGGATATTGGGGTACAGTTTTTATATTTGTCGTACTATATGGTTGGATATGCGATTTATCGATACTCAAAAAACCATAAAAACAATATTAGAGGGTTGGGCCTGATAGCGCTGGGGGCCGTTGTAGGGAGCGGTCAGGGGATATGTAGATATTTGACGTTTTCCAATGTCATGGATCTATCATGGACAGGTATTGATGTCTTTGCGTGCGAGGGGCTGGATCCGTTCACAGTGGTGTCATCTGTATTGATTTTTTCGGGATTTTCACTGCTAAAGATTAAAAAGAGTTTTTCAGCTCTCTCGTCATATATGTTCCTAGTTTTCCTGATTCACGCGGGCGTTTGGGATGTGATGTGCAATACAGTAATCAGAAAGCTCTCGTTTATAAGACAGAGTGTCCTGGCAATCCCATTTTGCGTAGTGATTATATTTTTTCTTTCTCTTATTGCGGCATACATATATAAATCACTTTGGAACAGATTTGATACTCGTTTTAATTTTACAGAAAAGTTCTTTAAGATATTTAAGCTTGCTGATTAATTACATTGTTCTCAGCGCTGACGAAGGTTCATTTTACAACCTCTCAAAAAATAATAAAAAGAGAAATGGGGAGTTGAGTTGAACAGAGAGTTGGTTTCCACTATCAAAGCAGATTATTATAGAAATGTCGGAGAAAAAATAACAAAAAGGTCTGTGATGAGATTATTTCTGGTTCCCAACAATAACCGATGCAAATTTATGATTGTCTGGAGAATTGCGAGTGTTTATCAGTCAGGTATAAGAGGAAAATTGCTTAAGCTTATTTATAATATATATTCACGAAACTTCAATTTTGAAATACCGCTTGCCGCAACAATAGGGGAAGGTCTTCGACTTCCACATTTTGCGGGGGGGGGGTAGTATTACACCCTAATGTAATCATAGGGAAGAATTGCGAGATAATGCAGGGCGTTACGGTAGGCAACAACATAATGAAAAGCCGGACTGATGTTGCAGAAATTGGTGACAATGTGATTTTGGGCTCCGGATGTAAAATTATAGGAGGGATTAAAATCGGAAGTAATGTTTTTGTTGGCGCGAATGCGGTAGTCACTCATGACGTTCCAGATAACTGCGTTGTTGCAGGGGTGCCTGCACGTATCATAAAGAGCGATGTTATGCCGGTTATTATTAATGATGATTATTAAAGGAACAAATAAGCATGTATCAAGGGAATAATATTCTAAAGCATTTTACCATCATCGGCGGGGGTACTGTTGTTAATATGTTTGTGGGTCTTATTACCGCCCCAATAATCACGCGCCTTGTTGACCCAAATGAGTATGGCCAATTATCAATTTTTATTCTTTATTCCAATATTGCCGTGATGGTACTTTGCTTGGGAATGGATCAATCTCTGGTAAGATACTTTTATGAAAGCTCAGATGAAGGGTTTAAACGAGCTCTCCTTATAAAATGTGTCCAGATCCCTTTACTCGTTACGCTTTCCCTTGGTGCGGTGATTTCGTTGCTGGCTCTTTCCAGAGCAGTGAGTTTTGAGTTCTCATCCGCTGTGATGGTTCTGCTGTGCCTTTTCACACTGGCGCAACTGGTTTACCGATTTAGTTTGCTCTTGGTGCGCTTGGAATATAAAAGCAAGCTGTATTCTCTCTTAAACATACTGCAAAAATTGTCCTATGTGTTACTGGCAATTGTTTTACTATTTCTAATCCAAGGGCATGATTTGGAAATTCTCTCGGTGGCAAATTTGGCTGCAGTATTCATATGCATGATGGCCAGTATATTTGCCCAAAAGGAATTTTGGAATGTAAAGAAGAACAATAGCGCTTCTTGCTCAATCCCATTATCGGAGCTTATAAAATACGGATGGCCGTTTATTATATCAATGGGCTTGACAACCTTGTTTCAGACGATTGACCAGATTTCTTTAAAGCTATTCAGTACTTACGCGCAGGTGGGGATATACGCATCCACCATGACCCTTGTTCATATATTTGCTATCGTTCAGTCTACTTTCAATACCCTGTGGGCTCCTATGGCGGTGGAACATTATACTAAGGATCCTGATGAGCGTAGCTTCTATCAGCGAGGAAACCAAATCATCACGGTCATTATGTTTTTTATTGGAATAACACTCATTCTATTCAAGGACATATTCGCAATCCTTCTTGGGGAAAAGTACCGAGAGGCAGCTTACATTCTGCCGTGTCTGATTTTTAATCCAATCATGTTCACGATTTCTGAGACCACAGTCAGTGGACTTGTTTTTATGAAAAAAAGCAAGCAGCAAATTCTTGTTGGGCTGATTTCGTGTATTACTAACGCGATTGGAAATATGCTTCTGGTTCCCCGCTTTGGCGGACAAGGTGCGGCAATTTCAACGGGTTTTTCTTATATTGTCTTTTTTTCAATGCGGACAGTTCTGTCAAACAGATACTTTAAAGTTAATTTTAAACTTGCAAGATTTTATCTTTTAACTTTAATCGTTTTCGCATATTCCTTATACAATACCTTTGTAAAATTTGGCGTTGGAGCGATATTAGGTTACTTGATATGCACTTTTTCGCTGGTCATTTTGTATTGGGAAACCGTTAAGTGGGGCGCAAATTACATTATTTGTTTATTGAAGGAATTGACATCCAGATAGTTCGGAAAAGCCAATCCAAAAGCATTATTTTAGTCAGGAGAGTGTTGCTGAATGAAAATCGCAATGTTTGCGCCAATGTTTCTCCCGCCCGGAGGGACCTTTAACAATTATTTTGAATATTGGCAAAAATCCGCGGCTTCAAATTGTAAGATAGATTTTTTTGTTCCGACCAATATTGATACTAGAAGATATAAAGATTATAGCAATATACATTTTATATCCATGACCGACGAGGAGTTTTGGGAAAAGATAGAGGCCGTATTAGGATTTCGCATCGCAAGAGGATATTATAAGACAGCTGAGCTCAGGCCGTTTTTTGGGATAGTGTTTAAGGATATACTGAAAGACTATGACTATTGGGGAAGCACAGAGTTTGACGTAATATATGGAGATATTTTTCACTTTGTTCAGCCATATCTCGACCAGGGAGAAAAAATAATCGGGAAGCACGATTTTTTCCGCCTGATAAAAAATACTGACGAAATGAGGGAAATGCCCTTCCGAAAAGTAACTGGCATGTCATATCCATTGACCTTGGAAAAAGCCTTTTCAACTAACTTTTGCTGGTATTTTGGAGAATTTCGTGGCATGGGGATTCGTTATTTCCAAGCGGGGGTCCATGAAGTATCGCTGAATGATTATCTGGCGCAGGTAAAACCGGGAAACACTTTCTTTGAATGTAATTTTATGCCCGGGAAGTGGAATTTTAAGTGGAACAACGGAAAACTGATTGGCAACGATGAAAAAGGCAATGAGAAAGAATTCCTACTGGCGCATTTCCAAAAGAGAAAGCTGGAAACCAGTGAAAGCTCTTGTGACGGGAATGTTTTTTACATCATTCCAAATGAGATAACATCATTATGCGATGGATATCAGTATTGCGAAAAATCGATACTATATAATTTAAAGTGGAAAAATAGAGTTTACAAAAATGCAATTAAAGACCAACGCTTGGTTGGGGATGAGGGGAGACGTATTTGGGAAGAGATTTATGCCTATTGTAAACAAAACGGCCTTGGAGATTTTGAGGATAATAACTCTGCTGGTCGAAGAATTAAAGATATAATCAAAAGAATGTTGATTTGGAAATTATAAGTCGTTTGCGAAAGCTTGCAACAATCAGGAAGAGATGGTTTCATGGACGGGCCTTTCAATATAAGTAATTGGTTAGAACATCTGGATAGGAAGATTCACGTCTCCATCCGACGCATTCCTTTTTCCTCCTGTACTCCCTGGTACTACGACAAATCCGTCGGCGAGATCCGTAACCCTGGAGGGAGCTTTTTCCGGGTGAAGGGGCTCCGTGTGTTGGAGGGGGAACGGGTAGTTGTGGAACAGCCAATCATTCTCCAAGATGAAATTGGTTACCTCGGTATCATCCGCAAGCGTATCAATGGCGAATTCCACTACCTGATGCAGGCGAAGATCGAGCCGGGGAACGTGAACAAGATCCAAATTTCTCCCACCATCCAGGCTACAAAATCCAACTTCACCCAGAAGCACGGCGGCAAAAAGCCGGCGTATCTGGACTATTTCATCAACGCCGAGAAATACAAGATCGTCGTGGATCAGATCCAGTCGGAGCAATCCTCCCGGTTCCAGGGCAAGCGCAACCGAAACATCGTCATCGACGTGGGCGATGAGGACGTGGAGATCCTTCCATCGCACATGTGGATGACTATGCCGCAAATCAAAGAGCTCATGCGAGTGGACAACCTTGTGAACATGGACACCCGCACTGTGCTGTCCTGCCTGCCGCTGGAGAGCCCGGAATACTTGGAGCAGGTCACCGATGAAGCTTTGAAACGGTCAATCATTGGCCAGCAGCCAAGCAATCTCACAGAAATTTACCACTACATAAATAACTTCAAGATGTTTGACGAGACCGAACGGCGGCTCGTGCCGCTGAGGTCGCTCAAAAGCTGGGAAATGCGGGACGACGAGATTGTCTGCCGGGAGCCTTACAGCTTCAAGGTGATCTTCTGCGACATCGAGATCGAGGGCCGCGAGGTCAAGCACTGGTGTCAGCCGCTTTTCGAGGCGGCGGGAATCGCCACCTTTGGCCTCCTGACTCGCGTAAACCAAGGCGTTCGTGAGTTTCTGGTCCGGGCCACGCCGGAGGTCGGTTGCTTCGATAAAATCGAGCTGGGCCCATCCGTCCAGCGGGAGTACATTCACGATGAGACCAGGTACACCGCTGTGGACAAGCTGTTTGATGAACACCTGAAAACCGGCCAGGGCGTGAAGTTTGACACACTTCTCTCCGAGGAGGGTGGGCGCTTCTACCATGAGCAGAACAGGAATGTCATTGTTGAGGTCGCCCCGGACGAGCTGCCGAAGCCGCCGGAGGGGTATTTCTGGACGGACTACAAAACCTTGGGGGCGCTTTTGAAGATCAACAACTGCCTGAACATTCAGCTTCGCAATCTCTTATCTGTATTGGAGTGGTGACATGGACAAGGTTAGGATCGGGGTCATCTGCCCCTCTGAAATAGCGTTTCGCCGCTTCATGCCGGCGATCCAAAAATGCGAAAGTGCCGAGTACATCGGCGTCGCCCACGCCAGCGCGGAGGAGTGGGATGGGAATGTCCCCGATGGCCTTGTGGACGCGGAGCTTGCCAAGGCGAAGAGCTTCCAGAAGGAGTACGGCGGAAAGGTCTACGACAGCTACGAGGCGCTTCTGTCCTCATCGGACATAGACGCGGTGTATCTCCCTCTTCCCCCGGCACTGCACTATAAATGGGCGAGGAAAGCCCTTGAAAATGGCAAGCACATTTTCCTTGAAAAGCCGTCCACCACGAGCCTCGGCAACACAGAGGACTTAATAAATCTTGCAAGAGAAAAGCTCCTTGCCGTCCATGAGAACTATATGTTCGCCTTCCACAAACAGCTTGAGGAGATAGCGGGCATCGTCAATAGCGGCGAGCTGGGGGATGTGAGGCTCTACCGCATCGCTTTTGGATTTCCAAGGCGCGCGCAGAATGACTTCCGCTACAATAAATCCCTTGGTGGCGGAGCGCTTTTGGACTGCGGAGGCTATACCTTAAAGCTGGCGACGATGCTCCTTGGTGACACGGCAAAGATCGCCACATCGCGGCTTAACTACATGGACGGCTTTGAGGTGGACATGTACGGCAGCGCCACCATGGTCAACGACCGGGGGGTGACGGCACAGCTCTCCTTCGGCATGGACAACAGCTACAAGTGTGAGCTGGAGATATGGGGGAGCAAGGGATGCCTGACCACCGGCCGTATCCTGACCGCCCCTGAAGGTTTCGAGCCCACAGCGGAGATAAAAGTAGGAAATGAGACCCAGACAGTAAAGCTTTCCGCGGACGATACATTCAAAAAGTCTATCCAAAAGTTCTGCTGGTGCGTGGCGGATGACAGGGAGCGTGTAGAGAACTACGCTGCCATCGGCCGACAGGCGGAGCTGGTAGAAAATATCAAGGAGGCGTAAATCATGGCCGGAGTTAAAATAACCGAACTCGAATTAGCTGGAGTAAAGGTCATAGAGCCTACCTATTTTGAGGATAACCGGGGGTATAGTGCGGAGGCATACAATAATCGGACTCTCCGGGAGTATGGTATCAATACAAAATTTGTGGTGGATTATATCTGCTTTAACAAAGAGGCAGGGACAATCAGGGGGATTCATTTTCAAAATAATCCCCATCCCCAAGTGAAGCTTGTACGCGTACTTCACGGAGAGATTTTGGATTTTGTTGTCGATTTACGTAAAGACTCTCCGACCTACAAGAAATGGACGAGCATGATTGTTTCTGAAGAAAATCGAAAACAGCTTTATTTACCCAGCGGCTACGGTCATGCGTATGTGACACGGGAGCCTGGTACGGTGGTGCTCTATAAATTCGACGATTACTATGACCGCAGGCTTGTGCGGGCGGTGCGCTGGAACGATCCGGAACTGGGATTGGATTGGAATATTAATGACCCGGTGCTTTCGGCATCAGACAGTAGAGCGCCTTTCCTGCGTGAAAGTGATGTCAATCTTACCATGGAGGAAAACGCCTGATGAAAACGGCCATCGTCACTGGTTCTGGTGGGTTCATCGGCGGAGCCATGACTACTTTTTTGCTGGACAAGGGCGTGAAGGTCTACGGGGTGGACATTTCCGAAAAGGCCCTCGCACGCCACGCAGGGCGGGACGGCTTTACCCCGGTCATTGCGAAATTTGGAGATTACCCCAGGCTCCACGAGATGATACATGATGACGTGGACGTGTTCTATCACTTCGCATGGCAAGGCGTCTTCGGAGAAGCCTTCAAGGACTATCATCTGCAACTTTCCAATGCCGCTTATGCCGGGGACGCAATCAACGAGGCCATCAAAATAGGTTGCAAAAAGTTTGTCCTCGCTGGAACTATGAACGAGTACGAGATGGATAATTATATCAAGGCAGATTACATAGAGCCTCGGTATACGTATATATATTCTGCTGCTAAACAAATCGCTGAGGCTGTTTGCAAGACGCTGGCGTTTAACAAGGGGATAGAGTTCGACTGCGGCAGGATAGCGATGGCTTACGGTGAGAATAATCGCTCCCTGATGGTTCCCAATGTAGTCATGAAAAATCTGCTCACAAACACCCCCTGCAAGCTTGTGGAGGGTACGAACCTCTACGATATGATATACATTGATGACATCGTCCATGCTTTTTACGCCATAGGCGAAAGCGGTGTCAATATGAAGAGCTACTATGTGGGCCACAGGAAGATATGCACATTCAGGGAACTCATGGAGAAAATTGGGGCGATACTTAACCCCGATTGCCCACTTTTTTTCGGCCAATACCCGGACACGCCGTCCGGGGTGGACTATGCCCACATCGACCTTGATGCCCTTTACCATGACACAGGCTTCGAGTGCGGGGCCAATTTCGAGGAGAGTATCATGAAAACGGCAAATTGGATCAAAGCTGAAATGATTCCCGAAAAATCCCAGCGGGGGGGGGTAATTTATAACCATATAATCTTCCTCTATGCCACCCGAAAGGCGGTGGCGGCATGAGAACGGCTATTGTCACAGGGGCAGGCGGCTTCATCGGGGGAGCATTGACGGAGTTATTGCTCGACAAGGGCATTATCGTCTACGGTGTTGACATCTCCGAGAAACTACTTGCAAGGCACGCTGGAAAGGCTGGTTTCCACCCCATTATTGCGGATTTTTCAAAATACGCTCGACTTCATGAGCTGGTCAATGATGATATAGATGTTTTCTACCACTTTGCTTGGAAAGGCTACGGAAAAGACACGCAGAACTTTGACGTGCAGATTAATAATGTAATTGGCACAGAGAAAGCATGTGAAGCCGCTGGAATAATTAGGTGCAGAAAGTTTGTTTTTGCATGTTCAAGTTATGAGTATCAGAAGAGTTATCTCAATGGCAAGACTGGATTATGTAGCGTTTATGGCGCTGCCAAAGCAGCATCAAGATCTTTTGCAGAAGTTGTTTCTCACCGTATGGGTATGCAGTTTTGTGGTGCTGCATTTACTAATGTTTTTGGCATTGGCGATAGATCTAGCAGGTCAACCAACACAATAATCAGAAAGCTTCTTAGAGGAAAGGACATTAACGCCACCAAAGGGGATGACTTATATGACTGGTCATATATTGATGATGTCGTTGGTGGCCTTTACGCAGTTGGAGAGAAAGGTATAGATGGAAAGGAATACTATGTTGGAAGCAATCGTCTTAGGCCGTTCAAAGACATTATTACTGAAGTGAGAGATATTGTATCTCCTGGCTCAGAGATTCATTTTGGCACATTTGAGGATAATGCTTATGTAGATTATACCAATATTGACGTGTACCAGCTATACAGAGATACAGGATATTATCCACTCTCTGATTTTAAAGAGAGTATAATTAAAACAGCAAAATGGTTACAAGACAAGGAGACAGATAAATATCTGGCTGATTATTGATAGGTTGTTAGGACAAATTATATCGGGAGGAGAAATATCATGAATTGGAGTAGCAGAGAAGAGGCTAAAGAGAGTATAAAAAAGGTTATTGCGGATTATTATACTCAATTTATGAAAAAAGGAGAGTATATCCCGGGAGAACGGATACAATACGCATCGACGGTGTTTGACGAGAGAGAGCTGTGTTCAGCGGCAGACGCACTTCTTGATTTCTGGTTGGGGGCAGGTAAGCGTGCGAGTGAGTTTGAGCGGGACTTTGCAAAATGGCTGGGAGTTAGATTCTGCAGTTTGGTGAATAGTGGTTCCTCTGCAAATCTCTTGGCAGTTAAAGCTCTGACGATCCCTGAATTGGGCGACAGACGTATTATGCCAGGAGATGAAGTGATAACTGCCGCTTGCGGATTTCCAACCACAGTTACCGCTATAATTAACTGTGGGGCGGTGCCAGTTTTTCTTGATGTCACAATTCCACAGTATAATTTGGATGTGAGCCGTCTTGAGGAGGCATATACCAGCAGGACAAAAGCAGTTATGATTGCGCATACGCTGGGTAATCCATTTGATTTGTCTGCTATTAAGTCGTTCTGTGACAAGCACAATCTTTGGCTTATTGAGGATAATTGCGATGCGCTTGGTGCCGAATACACGATAGGTGGGATAACGAAGTACACAGGAACATGGGGAGATATTGGTACCAGCAGTTTTTATCCCCCTCATCATATAACGATGGGTGAAGGTGGATGCGTTTATACCAATAATCCAATTTTGCATAACGCTATAGTTAGTTTCAGAGATTGGGGTAGAGATTGTGTGTGTCCTCCGGGACATGATAATTTCTGCGGCCATCGGTTTGATGGGCAACATGGGGAATTACCAGTCGGATATGACCATAAGTATGTGTTCAGCCGATTTGGTTTCAATCTGAAAATAACAGAAATACAAGCGGCTATTGGCTGTGAACAGTTGAAAAAGTTGCCTGATTTTATTGAGCGCCGTCGCCATAATTGGAAGTATCTGCGGAGCGCCCTCAGTCCGCTGGAGAGTAAATTTATTATGCCAGAACCGGCTGAAAACAGTACCCCATCTTGGTTTGGATTCCTCCTGACGGTTCGTGAGGGAAGCGGACTAAATAGGAACAAGATTGTTCAATATCTTGAACAGAATAATATTCAGACCAGACTGCTTTTCAGCGGCAATTATGTTCGTCAGCCTTGCTTTGACGGATTAAGAGGGTCCAATTTATATCGTGTAGTCGGCAACCTCGATAACTCAGACTGTATAACAGATAATACTTTCTGGATTGGGGTGTATCCAGGAATGAGCGACAGTATGCTTGACTATATGGTAAAGATAATTTTTGAGGCGGTACAACAGGCATAATAAAAGCCAGCGCCGCAAAAAAAGAAATCGGAGAAATGGTTCATGAAAGGTATTGTTTTGGCCGGGGGCAAGGGGACGCGGCTCTACCCCAATACGATTTCCGTTTCCAAACAGCTTTTGCCTGTCTATGACAAGCCACTCATATATTACCCGCTTTCGGTCTTGCTTCTTGCGAATATCCGGGATATCCTGGTCATTTCCACACCCCAGGACATCGGAAACTACAAAAACCTCCTGGGAGACGGCTCGCGCCTTGGCGTGAGCATTACATACACCGTGCAGGACAAGCCCCGGGGGTTGGCGGACGCCTTTATTTTGGGCGCGGATTTCATCGGCTCCGACAGCGTGTGCCTTGTATTGGGGGACAACGTCTTTTACGGCCAGTATTTCTCCAGTATCCTGCAAAAAGCCCAGCAGCAGGCGGAGACTCACGGCGCGGCGGTCTTCGGCTATCCCGTGAAGCACCCGGAGGCCTTCGGCGTGGTGGAGTTTGACGACAGCGGTAAGGTCATCTCCATCGAGGAAAAGCCCCAAAATCCCAAATCCAATTACGCCGTTCCGGGACTCTACTTCTACAACAACGACGTGGTAGAGATAGCAAAGAACGTGAAGCCCTCCCCGAGAGGCGAGATCGAGATCACGTCCATCAACAACGAATACCTCCGGCGCGGCCGGCTCCAGGTGACCCTGATGGGCCGGGGAATGGTATGGTTGGACACCGGCTCCCCTAGAGGGATGCACAAGGCCAGCGCCTTTGTCCAGACGGTCCAGGATATGCAGGGCTTCTACGTCTCCTGCATTGAGGAGATCGCTTGGCGCAGGGGCTTCATCACCACGCAGCAGCTCCGGAAGCTCGGCGAGGAGCTGAGTATGACGGAGTACGGACAGTATTTACTCTCAATTTGCAAGGAGAATTGACAATGACCATCATCGTCACCGGCGGAGCCGGATTCATCGGCTCCAACTTCATCTTCTATATGCTGAAGGCCAATCCGGACTGCCGCATCGTCTGCCTGGACAAGCTCACCTACGCCGGGAACCTGTCAACTCTGGCGTCCGTCATGAAGAAACCCAATTTCCGCTTCGTTAAGGCGGACATCTGTGACCGCGAGGCGGTGGACAGGCTCTTCGCGGAGGAGAAGCCCGACGTCGTTGTTAACTTCGCGGCGGAGAGCCACGTTGACCGCAGCATTGAGGATCCCGGCATCTTCCTGGAAACCAATATCCTCGGTACCCAGGTACTGATGGACGCCTGCCGGAAATACAATGTGAAGCGATTCCACCAGGTCTCCACCGACGAGGTCTACGGCGACCTGCCTCTGGACAGGCCAGATCTGTTTTTCACGGAGACGACACCGATCCACACAAGCTCCCCGTACAGCGCCTCCAAGGCCAGCGCCGATCTTTTAGTGATGGCCTACCACCGCACCTATGGCCTGCCCGTGACCATAAGCCGCTGCTCCAATAACTACGGCCCCTACCAGTTCCCGGAGAAGCTTATCCCGCTTATGATCGCCAACGCCCTCAACGATAAGCCCCTGCCGGTCTACGGCGAGGGCCTCAATGTGCGCGACTGGCTCTACGTGGAGGATCACTGCAAAGCCATCGACCTTATTCTCCGGGGCGGCAAGATAGGGGAGGTCTACAACATCGGCGGCCACAACGAGATGCGCAACATCGACATCGTGAAGCTCATCTGCAAGGAGCTGGGCAAGCCCGAAACGCTCATTACCCACGTCACCGACCGCAAGGGCCACGATATGCGCTATGCCATCGACCCCACAAAGATCCACGCCGAGCTGGGCTGGCTCCCGGAGACGAAATTCGCCGATGGCATCGTCAAGACCATTCGCTGGTACCTGGCCAACCGCCCCTGGTGGGAGGAAATTGTCAGCGGGGAGTACCAGAATTACTACCGCAAAATGTACGAAACCCGTTAACCCCCGCCGCTCCGCCTCACGCCGGAGCGGCCTTTTACCTCTCACCACAAAAATTCCCACGAAATCCTTGACTTCATCGCCAACATGGAGTACCCTGTTCTTGCGGCCTGCCCGCCCCGCTATGACGCGCGGCCCCGGCAACCGCCGGAGAGCCGAATACCGATCCCACCAGCCGAGGCAGAGTTCCGCTCTGCCTTCTCTTTGTTCCCGCGAATCTTGCCACAAGGGGGCCGCCAGAATGACACAGTCAAATACCGCGGCGGAAAAGGCCGGGGAGGGTCTGCGCGGGACCGTAATCGCAAGCCTTACGGCGGCCATGGAGAGCGGGGACGTGGAACGCGCGCGGGAGGCTCTGTGGGAGGCACTGTCCGCTTTTGCGGGGGAGCAGTTCAGGACTGCCAAGGGCTTGAGCTACACGTACTTTGTCCGGGGCAACGAGCTCTTTTTTACACGCAAGGAGAAGTCCGTCACCCGCGCCAGCGTCAACATGGCCTTTGACACGGCCCTGCGGCTCCAGCGGGAGGGTACGGCCATCACCGGCCCCAAAATGCTGCGCTGCTTCGGCGCCAGCTACCTCTACCCCGTCTTTATCCGCGTCGGCGTGG
>CANPWM010000007.1 GCA_947584295.1 uncultured Oscillospiraceae bacterium
TGCTTGTCGCCGTCGGTGTCAAAGCTGACCTCGGAGGTGTGGGCGCCGCAGTCCAGGCACTGGACATACACGCACCATCCGCCCTCCTCCTCCACGCACCCCACGCCGCCGCAGCAGGGGCAGTCCTCCAGGTAAATATCGTCAAAATGATCCATGTTCCTCTACCCTTTCCCAGCGCCGCGGGCGCTGTCTGATGTCAGTTTACACCGCGCCGCCCGCCCTGTCAAGGCGGACAGCCGGGATTCGACGCGGTTTATGAAAAAGTGGCCAAAAAATCCGGCAAATTTTCAGGTTTATTTTGACATTTCGGCAAATTTGTGCTATTTTAACAGTGTGCAAATAAAATTTACTCTTGGAGGTGTACCCCATGATCCTTGACTATAACCGCAAAGACGACAATCTGGACAAAGAGACCCGCAAGGCGGAGATCAAACGCCTGCGGGCCCAGCTGGTGGGTCAGCAGCTGGCTATCCGGGAGGCGAAGCTGCCCGTCATCGTACTGCTGGAGGGCTGGGACTGCGCCGGGAAGGGCAACCTGATCAACGAGCTTATCTGCGAAATGGATCCCCGCTTCTTCTCCGTGAAGAATTTTGGCCGCGTCCCGGAGAGCGAGGAGCGATACCCCTTCCTGAAGAAATTCTTCGACGTCCTGCCGGAGAACGGGAAATTCCTCTTTATGGACACCGGCTGGATGGAGGACACAGTGGGGAAATATCTGCGCCGGGAGATCCCCAAGGAGGAATACGAGCGGCGGGTCAACTCCTGCGCCGTCCTGGAGCGGCAGCTGCGGGACAACGGCTATGTGGTGGTAAAGCTCTTCCTGCACATCTCCCGGTCCGAGCAGCTCCAGCGCATCACGGCCCTGCGGGAGAACCGGGACACCCAGTGGCGCATCTCCGGGGACGATCTGTGGCAGCAGCAGGAGTACGACAGGTTCCTCAAGACCTACGACAGCTTCATGGAGGACACGGAAAAGACCTTCCCCTGGCACGTGCTGGACGGCGAGAGCCGCAAAAAGGCGCTGTACGACGCCCTGACGGCCATCACCGGCGCCGTGGACAAGGCCGTTCGCGCGGGTCGATATGACGGCGCGCCCTCCGGGCAGAAGTTCCCCCTCCTGGGCCGCCCCTCCCAGAAGGACGCGGATCTGTCCGCCTCCATCAGCGAGGAGGAATATAAGGAGGAGCTGGAGAAGCTCCAGAAGAAGCTGGCCAAGCTCCACAACCAGATCTACCGCAAGAAGATCCCCGTGGTCATCTGCTACGAGGGCTGGGACGCCGCCGGGAAGGGCGGCAACATACGAAGGCTGGCCTATCCCCTGGATCCCCGGGGCTTTGACGTGATCCCCATTGCCAGCCCCACGCCGGGGGAGCTGGCCCGGCACTACCTGTGGCGGTTCTGGACGAAGCTGCCCCGCAGCGGCCATGTGGCCATCTTTGACCGCACCTGGTACGGCCGGGTGATGGTGGAGCGGATTGAGGGCTTCTGCACCGAGAACGCCTGGAAGCGGGCCTACGGGGAGATCAACGAGTTTGAAAAGGAGCTTACCGACTGGGGTACCGTGGTGCTGAAGTTCTGGATCCACATCGACCCGGACACCCAGCTGGAGCGGTTCCAGGCCCGGCAGAACACCCCGGAAAAGCAGTGGAAGATCACCGACGAGGACTGGCGCAACCGGGACAAGTGGCCCCAGTATGAGGAGGCCGTAGAGGATATGCTGCAAAAGACCAGCACCGAGTACGCCCCCTGGTACATCGTGGAGTCCGTGGATAAGAAATACGCCCGCATCAAGGTCCTGCGGATCGTCACCGACGCCCTGGAGCGGGCCGTGGAGGAGAACGTCGTCCGGGGCATAAAGAGCCAGCGGAAGAAGAAGTGACCTCCCGCCCACAAGGGAAATACAGCGGAAAATACCCCCCGGATTCCTCCGGGGGGTATTTGAGACTGTCGGAAAAAGCCCTAACGGGCTTTTTCCGACAAGGGGAACGTGCGGGAAATTTTCGCTGAATTTTGCGAAATTCAGCGAAAATCTCCCTGCTGTCGCCCTTCTCGCACGCAGAGCGTACGCTTGTGCGACAAAAGGGATTTTTTCCGACGTACATGCCGCCGGGAAAAATATCGAATTTGAATTCTTTGACAAATCGGAAGACACCCCCCGGAGAAATCCGGGGGGTGTTTCTATTCATTTATCCAGTTATTCAGTTGACGTCGTGTCCGTCGTAGCCGCTGTGGGCCTCGCTCCAGGCCTGCTCCAGCGCCGCCCAATCCCGCACGGGCAGGGGCGACAGCCATCGCTCGAACCGCTCGCCGCCCACGGCAAGGCCGTCTATGACGCAGGTGTGGGAGTTGGTGGCCTCCTGCACGTCGGCGTAGTACCAGGCGGTGGCGTCCATGTTGTCCGGCCACAGGATCATCTGCTTCTCCGGCAGAAGCCCGTCCTTGTGGGGCTTGCGGCCCAGAAGGCGGTTGTAAACCGTCATGGCCTCGGCCCTGGTCAGGCTGCGGTCAGGATAGAAGTGGCTGGTGGAGCCGTCGCCCAGGAAAAGCGCCAGCTCCTCCGCCGCGGCCACATACCGGGCGTACCAGGCGGCGGGGCCAACGTCGTCGAACTTGGTGTGGAAGCCGCCGGTATCCACGTCGTAGTCGTAGAGCCTCACCATCATGGTGGCCATCTCGGCGCGGGTGATGGGGTCGTCGGGGTGGAAAAGCCCGTCGTCCTTGCCCGCCACAACGCCCAGCTTCTCCAGGGTGGAGACGGCGTTGTTGTACCAGTCCGTGATCTCCACGTCGGGGAAGGAGTTCTCCTTGGACCAGTACTGCTCCCTGACCTCCTCCTTCAGAAGCCGGAAGATGACGGTGGCGATCTCCGCCCGGGTGATCTCCCCGTTGGGGGCCACGATCCCGCCGGGCTTGCCGATGATGTAGGCGTAGTGGTCGTGGTCGTCCAGCTCCACGTCCGGCCCGCCGGGGGTGGGGGGATCCGGGGGGATCAGGCCGCCGTTCCCGCTGACGATGGAGTACTCCTTTTCAATGCGGTTGCGGTAATTGCCGATGCCCTGATAGACGATCTTGATTTTTCCGGGTTCGACAAAGTCCTTTTCATCGGATATTTCATTCCAAACTCCCTTGTCGTCCTGCCGGTAATAGGTGACGGTGTAATCTGTCCCCTCTGTCAAATCCTGCTTTCCCTCCGCGTTATTGTCGTTTCGGAGGGCGCCTGCCTCGGCTATATGGGGCTTGCCGTCGTAGGGGTATGACTCCACAAAATCATCGGTGAGCTTCACGCCGGTGTAGAAGGCGGGAAATTTGTCGGCGTTCTCAGGGGCTTTCCCCGCTTCCCGGTCAAGATAGGTATACTCCACAACATGCGGGTCATACTCCGCTATCGTGTCGGAAATATAGGTAGTTACATCGTGATATTGTGTATCCTTATTGTCCGTGATACTCTGCGGGTAGATGGTCAAATAGCTGTTGTGTTCTATAACATCATAGTCATTTTTTTGAACATTCTCCCTGCCGTTTGTCGCATCATCTATATAGGCAGCGATTTTTATAACGTAATCATATATACCGGCATCCGATTCGTTGTTCGGTTCCAGGGACTGGGGCCACTCGTTTTCCGCTTGCTGGAAGGTATAGCCATTATTCCCCTCTCTTCTGACGATAAAACCGTTGTCCTTCGTCTCGGCTCCGTCTGTCAGGGTGTCATATGCCGACTCATAGTCAGGCCAGTCGTAGGCAACATTCTTTTTCTTGTCCGCGGGAGGCGTACCGTCATGGGTACCTTCCGGGGTGGTTACACTCGCATTCTTTTCAAAAACACTCCCGTTATATATCTTTGAGCCGCCGAATGTCCAGTAGTTCACAGGACGCGGAGTAATTTTAACCGATAGTTTGTCCACCTGCACATCGCCGGTCTTTGCTCCGCTTATAGTGGCAGAAACATCCACCTTTCCTATTGTGTAATTTCCGGCCCTGTCCCCCTCCAGTGAAAACTTTTCAGCCTTAAGATCAATGGTCTCTTTGCCTTCATCTACATGCTCGACTCCAACAGTCGGCACCCCGGCTGTTCCCGGCAGACACAGGCTGACCTGCCCTTTATCACCGTCTACAATGCCTTCAAGCGCACAAACACCGCTTTCCAGCTTTAATGTGTGTTCAAGGGCATCGTAGCGGTAGGAAAAGATAAGCTCCTTTTCCGCCTTATCATATTCGCATTTGAATCCCAGGTTTCGGTCATTAAAGGTCGAATCGTCTATGGATATTTTGACATCTACCTGCTTGGGGGTAACAATGATCGTTCCCGGCATCAAAATGGCGTTTTCAATGTCTTCGCCTGTCATGGTGAAGTAGTCTCTCCAATTATCCACAAGCTCAGAGGCAAGGTCGATTGTCTGATTGGAGCTGTCAGTAACGTCAGTCCGTCCATGTCCGGCAAGGCTTTTATCATTTTTCAGAGTTACCGTCACTGCACTTCCATTCTTTTTTGCCTCAAACTCTTTAAAGGTATGCTCAGTCCCGTCATACTCTGCCGTGACCGTTACGGGTGTGATGATTATGGTCTCACTTTCATTCAGAAAATGATAGGTATATTCAAATGGCCCCGACTCGTCGACAGTTGTAGGCGCGGAGCCGTCGGGTGTACTCCATCGTCCTTCTCCATAACCTGAATCCGAAGCTCCTACTGTTGGAACTTCCAGCTCGGCTGTTCCGGTCTGAGACAAGTATCTTCCGTCAATTAACGTTACTACCTCGAATTTCTCTTCATTGCTATCATCGTCCCATTTGCCGTTTTCTATCTTATAGGTTATTTTCTTTTGATATTTGTCAGCATAATTATCGCCTCCGGTTAATTTATCCACACGCTCGGTGGTATATTTACCGTCACAAAGCTCATTTATATCGTAATAAAGGTAAATTTGGTTCGTTCCTGACGATGAAACATTACCTGACGCCGATATGGTATAATATAAATAGCGATAATCAGTACCGTCTTTATGTAATGTTATATCTTTGGGAGCTTTATACGAATTTAATGGAGTATTCGCACGAAGGTTAACAGAAGATTCCTCCATCCATTCCAAAGTTTTCCCATCTGCTCCAAGATAATAAGTAGTAACTTTACATGGATATTCTTTTATCACCCAAACAGCGTAAAGATGCACATCCTTATCTAAGGGAATCGTATTTCCGGGCGCACAATCCGGATCGCCTTCAGTCGCTAAAAAGTCCCTGCTCCATCCGGCAAATTCGTATCCTTCAGGAGTGGTAAAGCTTGAAAATTGCGAGGAGGGGATTTCACCATTCCATCTTCCCTGAGGCTTAATGTTGTCTTGCCCTGTCGGTGGATTGTAATGGTAAAAAACTTTAGGCTCAGAATTGGTTTTATTTTCCCAGACTGCTACCAATGTATTGTCACCTAAAATTTGCAATTCAGTTCCTTGGGAGTAAATCTTGTCATACTTTCCTTTCCAATGTGAAAATTGCTTGCCCTCCGGAGGAATAAAAATATTTGTTGCGTCTGGCAATTTGACCTTATCAAAAAAACTTGTTCTTACTACAGAATTTTTTCCAACGGCTCCTTCTCCGGGCTCAAAAATCAAATCGTATTCAGAACTTTTTGATTCCCAAATAGCTGTAAAAGTAATATCGTGATATACTGGAGGCACTTTAAACGTCACAGGAAATATCTTCTCTGTACCTTCAGCTTTCCATCCGGTAAGAATAGTTTTATTTTTTTGTGAACCATATGCGGACGGAAATTGCACAGTCTCACCCGCACTCACTGTAACTGAACCACTAAACCCGTCTGTAAAAACAGCTCCTTCCTGATTTAACTCAAACGTCACCGTATACGTCTCCTCCGCCCGGGTCTCTATCACCGTGGCGCACAGAGACAGCGCCAGCACAGCCGTCAGCAGCAGGGCCAGCGCGCGTTTTCCGATCCCGTGATTTGTAAGCTCCATATCCACATTGCCTCCCAAAAATTTTCTTCCAAGCGGAAATGTCAATAAGAAACGTCTGTCAAAGGGTCATCATCCCTCCCATCGGGAGGGATGGCTTGAGGTACCTCAAGCCAGAATTTATTTCTTTATCGAATAAATTATACTCCCACGTTTCGGCGTTTTCAAGAGGAATGTATAAATTTTTTCAGAAATTTTTTGTTTTTTTGTCTATATTCACCTATACAGCGTCTTTATATTGATTGGCTGTCCATCTACGCGCTTAAAATCCATCTGTATTCCACCCATTTTGGCAATAAAAAACAATCCCCCCGGCGGGCGCGAGGCCTCCGGGGGGATCGCTTTTCGGTTTTGCGTTTATTTTGCCAGGGAACCCATGGGATCCCAGGGGTCAAGCTCGATGACCGGCGTCTCCAGCGCCGCCCTCTGCTTCTCGGTCAGGTACTTCCTGTTGACCACCACCTGATACATATACTGGTCAAACCAGGCGTCGGACATGACGTAATAGCCCTTCTTCCCGGCCTCGTCGCCCCAGCTGTTCTCCACGCGCCAGCGGGTGGGCTTCCCCGTCTCGTCCAGGTTCACCCCCTGGAACACCATGGCGTGGGTCATCATGCTCTGGCAATAGTTCAGCCTGTCGGCCTTGGTCATGCTCAGGCTGATCCCCAGGGTGGTTTCATAGTCGAAGTTGTCCGTGTCCAGCGTCCCGGTCTCCCGGTCGGAATACGGCCCCACGTCGCAGCCGAACCACACCGGCTCGCCGTCCTTCATCTGGGCGATGGCCGCCGCCTTCAGCTCCTCGATGGGCAGGTTCAGGTAGCACACCGGGTCGCCCTCCTTCACGTTGCCCAGCCTCTGCACCGTGAAGCGGTGATAAAACGGCTTGTCCTGGGTGGGCGCGTTGATCAGGCTTATGTACGCCGACAGATCCATGTCCACATACTTGGTGAAGAACTCCCGGGGCGTCAAGCCCCGCTCCCGGATAAAGTTGTCCTCCTTGTCCCGGGCCTCAAAGTCCACGGTCTTGGGCGGCTCGCCCAGGCAGATCACCAAAATGCGGTAGATCTCGCCCATCATGCGCTCCTTCTCCGCCTCCAGGGCGGCCATGTCCGCGCTGTCAAAGGACATCTTCCGCAAAATGGACGCATCGGTGCGCAGAAGCTCCGTGATGACCCGGTTCATCTCCCGCGTGGACGAGGACACGGCGCTCTCCGGCATGGCGTACTTGGGTACCACGCCGTACTTCTTCACCAGATTGGCCATCATGTCCCACTGCCCGCCGTCGCCGATGGGGTCGCGGAGCAGATAGTCCAGCAGGCGGCTGCCCACAGGCTCGTCCAGCGTGTCCAGAATGTTCTCCAGGAACCAGTTGGACTTCTCCAGCTTATCCCAGAACAGCATATAATTCTGGGAAAGCTCAAAGTCGCCAAGATTCCACTTCTTGATGATCCGCGCCCGCATCACGTTCATGGCGGCAAAGAGCCAGCAGCGCCCGCTCTGCTTCTGGTTGGTGACAGGCCCCTGCTTCAATGAGACGGAGAACGTGTGGGTGGTGTTCCGCCGGGCCTGATGGTTAAGGCAGCTCTTGTTCAGCCCGTTGGTCATCACCGCGTCCCGCGCCACCGCGTTGGCCCTGTCGGCGGCAAAGGCCGCGCTGAAGCTCGTCAGGGCCTCCGCCGTGATAGTTTGATCCATAATGATCCCCTCCTGAGAAAAAAATTGCCTCAAAAGACATTTTTAATTGAATACCTTTGGATTTTAGCACTTTATCGCGTTCGTGTCAATCGCGACGTGGATAAAGCCGCAAAAATCCGGGAACGGCGTCGCCTGTTCCCGGATTTTCAGTTGCCCGGGCGCTCTCGCGCCGGTTGGGTGCATCAGTTGACGATGGCCCTCTCGGTCTCCTTGTCAAAGACGTGGATCTTCTCGGCGTCCAGGGCCACGGTGATCTTGCTGCCGTAGCGGGCCGTGGTGGCGGCGCTGACCTTGGCCGACCACTGGACCTTCTTGGCGTTCTCATAGGCGTCGTCGGAGAACTGGCGCTGGACCTCGGCGGGCTTCTCGTTCAGCAGGTTGAAGTACAGCAGGACCTCGGAGCCCAGCAGCTCGTAGCCGTTGATCTTCACTTCAAACTGGGTGTCGGGATGGGCCGCCAGCTCGTGCTCGGCCTCGAAGATGGCTTCGGGACGGACGCCCATGATGACCTGCTTGCCGATGTAGCCCTTCTCGCGGAGGACCTGGGCCTTGGCGGCGGGCAGCTTGACCTTGTGGAAGTCGAACTCCAGATACACGTCGTTGCCCTGGGCGGAGCACTGGGCGTTGATGAAGTTCATCTGGGGGCTGCCGATAAAGCCGGCCACGAACAGGTTGTCGGGATGGTTGTACAGCTCGCGGGGGCTGGCCACCTGCTGGATGATGCCGTCCTTCATGACCACGATGCGGGTGCCCAGGGTCATAGCCTCGGTCTGGTCGTGGGTGACGTAGATGATGGTGGCGCCCAGGCGCTGATGGAGCGCGGAGATCTCGGCGCGCATCTGGACACGCAGCTTGGCGTCCAGGTTGGAAAGCGGCTCGTCCATAAGGAACACCTTGGGTTCACGGACGATGGCGCGGCCCATGGCCACACGCTGTCTCTGGCCGCCGGAGAGCGCCGCGGGCTTCCGCTCCAAGAGCTCCGACAGGTCCAGGATCTGGGAGGCGTCCTTGACCTTCTTGTTGATCTCGTGCTTGGGGGTCTTGCGGAGCTTCAGGCCGAAGGCCATGTTGTCCTTGACGGACATATGGGGATACAGCGCGTAGTTCTGGAACACCATTGCGATATCGCGATCCTTGGGTTCCACGTCGTTCATGATCTTCCCGTCGATCATGAATTCGCCCTCGGAGATGTCCTCCAGGCCGGCGATCATACGAAGGGTGGTGGACTTGCCGCAGCCGGAGGGGCCGACGAAGATGATAAACTCCTTGTCCTCAACCTCCAGGTTGAAGTCCTTTACCGCTTCATAGCCGTTGGGGTAGATCTTGTAGATGTGCTTCAAAGACAGACTTGCCATGATTAACCCTCCTGAATTGAAATTATCAATTTTTACTTCTTAAAATTTATGTATATGTAAAGGGGCTTTCCCCCGATTCAACACTTGAGCCGCACCCAGACCGCCATCTCCCCCGGCTCCCGGTTGCCCCAGAAACAGTAGGGGACGAATCTGAGGGTCGCCGCCGTCCTTCCCGGCGGCTTGGCGCTGTATAGGCCGCCGTCCCAGACGATCCGCTGGCCCTTGGCCTCCACTGTGACGCTTCCGCCGAACAGCTCCGGCTTGAACCGCTCTCGAAGCCGCCCCTCCGGGTCGATCCGCAGCCCCGCAAGGCCCGGGCCGTTGTCCGTCTCCTCCAGGCAGTACACCAGCGGCCCTTTTTTCACCGCCGCTTTTCCCGCGTCCGCCGTCACCCGTGGGTCGGCGTAGAGGAGTCGGGCAGGCATATCAAAGTCGAATCGCACCTTGGCGCTCCGGCCTGAAAGCTTCAGCACCGCGTAGCCCTTTTCCGTCTCAGGCTTCAGCTCCTGGCCGTTCAGCGTAAACCGGGGTCTCTCGGCGTAGTCCGGGATACGGATCAGCAGCCGCCCCTCCATACGCTCCCGGGCCTTTAGCTCCAGCCGTACCCGCCCCTTCCAGGGAAGCTCCGACCGGACGGCCACAGTCACGGGCGTTTCGCCCAGCCGCGCCTTGTATGTGCCGCCGATGAACAGGTTCAGCCTCAGCTCCCTGTCCCCGGTGAACAGGACATATCCGCCCACGGAGGCGATCGTCCTGGCGATATTCGGCGGACAGCAGGCGCATCCGAACCACTTCTGCCGCCTTGGGGCCACATGGGCCTTGTCGGTGGCCGGTTTCAGGAAAGACGGCGTCACCTCCAGGGGATTGACGTAGAAGAAGCTCTTCCCGTCCAGGGCCACCCCCGCCAGCACCGTGTTGTATAGCGCCAGCTCGGCGGTGTCCATATATCTCGCCTCGCCCGTCACCCGCGCCATGCGCTTGGAGAACATCGCCAGCGCGACAGACGCGCAGCTCTCGGCGTAAGCCGTGTCGTTGGGGAGGTCGAAATCCGCCGTGAACCGCTCCAGCGTGCCGGAGCTGCCCACGCCGCCGGTGACGTACATACGCCGCTGGGTCACATTCTCATAGAGCCGCTCACAGGCCTCCAGGAGACTCTCGTCCTCAAAGCTCCCCGCCGCGTCGGCCATGCCGGACAGCAGATACAGCGCCCGGACCGCGTGGCCCTCCACCGCCGTCTGCTCCCGCACCGGGGCCTGGGCCTGGCCGTATTCCGGCAGGTAGGGGTTCCTGTCGTGCCACACGTCGATGAACCGGGGCAATGTGGACTCCCGGCTCAGATAGTCCGTAGTCCCCCGCCGGTTGATGAAATCATAGGCCATCGCCCGGTATCGTTCCCGGCGCGTCAGCTCATAGAGCCGCATCAGCGCCAGCTCGATCTCCTCGTGTCCCGGTACAGCGTCCTCGTACTCCGGCGTCTGGAACACCTGGCAGATCAGATCGGCCAGGCGGCACATGGCCACCAGCAGCTTCTCCTTGCCCGTGGCCTCGAAATAGGCCACCGCCGCCTCGATGAAGTGGCCCGCCGTATACAGCTCGTGGCCCTCCTTCAGATTGCAGAACTGATGTCCCGGGTACAGCGTGGAAAAGTAGCTGTTCAGATACCCGTCGGCCCGCTGGGCCTGGCACACAAGCTCGATCAGCTCGTCCGCCGTCTTCTCCAGCGCCGGGTCGGGCGTCCTGGTCAGGGAGTAGGCCACGGCCTCCAGCCACTTGGCCAGATCCGTGTCCTGAAAGACGAAGCCCTCAAAAGTCCCCTCCTCCAGCCCCGCCGCGATGCGCAGATTGCGCACGCACCGGCTGGGCGGCGCACCGGGTACCCTGTCCATCAGGGAGTCCAGCTGATAGGGGATCATCTCCTGGGTGACGAGCCTGAGCCGCTGGTTCCAGAACCCGTCGTCCACCGTCAGATCCCTCAGCGCCAGCTCCCTGAGCTTGATCCAGTTTCTCGCCATGCGGCTCATCACCCCCCTTGTCGTCTAAAATCTAAAAATCTAAAATCAAAAGCCGTTAAAGCTCCGCGGTGTCGTTGTCAAAGCTGAAAATGGGCTTCTCCTCCGTCCAGCGCATGGGCTGGAGCATGGTGTGCCGGTTGGGATTGTAGAGCGGATTGCCCACGATCTCCGTCTCCGTGCGGGCGTGAAAGACAAGGATATCGTTGCCCTCCCCGTCCTTGGTGAAGGAGTTGTGTCCCGGGCCGTACACGCCCCTGTCCCAGTCGCTCTTGAGGACGGGCCAGCGTTCCTTTTTCCAGCTCAGCGGATCCAAGAGATCCGCGTCCTCGTCCGCCGTCAGCATACCCATGCAGTAGTTGATGCCGGTGTCGCTGGCGGAATAGGTCAGATACACCTTCCCGTTGCGCTTGATCACCGCCGGCCCCTCGTTGACCCAGAAGCCGTACCGCTCCCAGTCGTAGTCCGGGGTACTCAGCAGCACCTGCACCGTGGCCAGGCTGTGTCCGTCCTTCATGCGGGCGATATAGAGGTTGGAGATCCCCTTCCCCACGCCCACCTTCTCGGCCCAGACGTAGTAAAATTCGCCGTTGCACTGAAAAACCGTGCCGTCCAGGCTGAAGGAGCGGAAGGAGAATTTGTCCTCCTTAGCGGCCTTCATCTTGCCCTTTTCCACCCACGGCCCCGTCATTGGGTCGTCGCCTTGGCACTCCAGCACATAGGGCCGGATATGCCAGGGGTGCGCCTTGTCCCCGGCGGAGTAATAAAGGTGCCACTTGCCGAAGACCATATGCAGCTCCGGCGCCCAGATGTGCATACTCTGCGGCCCCGCCTCGTGGCAGTGCCAGATCTCCTTCTCCGGCGCGTCCCGAAGCCCCGCCAGCGTATCGGCGGCCCGCAGAACGACGCGGTCATATTCCGGGACGGAGGCGGTGAAGTAGTACTTCCCGTCGGTGTGCCGGTAGATGTAGGGATCGGCCCGCTGGAGGATCCAGGGGGTGTTGAACTGAAGCTTGCTGTCCATAGAGTCCTTTTTCGCTTATCTTAAGTTTCACGAACGCCCCGCGTCCGCTTTTCCAGGGACGCGCCGCGCGCGTCCTTGGAAAAGCGGGGCTTCTGTATGGAAGCCCCGCAAGGCTTAGTGGGTATTCAACCGGGGATCAAAGCTTATTTGGTCTCCGCGCTGAGAAGCTCGATGTACGCGCCCTCGCCCTCGACGAACACATAGATGGGGCCGTCAGCGGGAGCGTCAGTGGTGACGACAGCCTTCTCGGTCATAACGGTGCCGTCAGCGGCGGTGAAGGTGTAGTCGATGGTGACCACATTGGCGGCACGGGTCAGGGCCACAGTGACGTCAACATCGGTCATCTTGTTCAGCCAATCCACCCAGTCAGTCCAGGACATCTCATAGGTGGCGGCGTAGACGGAACCCTCGGTGCCGGGGCCCCAGCCGAAGGCGTCGGCACGCTGGACGGCGTACTCCTTGTAGCCATCAACGGTGTTGACAGTCGCATCGCCGGAGGCGAAGGCGTCGGTGTCAAACTCATTGGCGCACAGAGCCAGGGAGAAGTTGCACCAGTTGTTGGTGGCGTTGGAGTAGTTCTTCATGGTCAGGGTCGTGGTCTTGCCCTCCTCCACGGGGAAGGAAGCGGTGTTGTCGGTCCACCAGGCCAGGACGCGGTCGGGAGTGCCCAGCTTGTCGATGGCGCTGTCGTCCACGGGAGCGGCCGTCAGGGTGGCGGGGTCAATGGGCTGGGTCTCGGGGACGTCGGACTCTTCACCGTCCAGGGGGCCCTCATAGGTGGGCTCGGTGAAGGAGGCGGGAATGTTGCCCTGCTGATAGAGGGTCAGAACCTGGCCGGGGGTCAGAGCCTCGTCAAAGACGTACAGCTCGTCGATGAAGCCCTTGTAGCGGGAATCCCAATAGTTGATGCCGATGTAGCCCTCCAGGGTGCCGTCGCCGGCGAAGATCTCGGGGGCGAAGCCCTGATAGTACTTGTTCTCCGCGTTGGCGTCGAACTTCAGCTCGCCGTTCAGATAGAACTGGCAGCCCACGCGCTCGCCCATGGGGGCGTTGGTGGCCTCGTCAACGTACTGATAGCGGCCGCCGTCCACCACGAAGGTGATGAGGGCCCACTCCTGCTTGCCGACGGTCTGGCCGTCCAAAGCGCCGGTCCAGGGGAACACGCCGCCTTCAAGCTGGTCGGTGCTGATGGAGGAGTTGCGGTTCCAGACGATGGGGTACAGGGTCTGATCCCAGTTGCCGCGGGTCACGTTGAACCAGGAGACGGTGGCGTTGGCGATGTCACGGCCCAAGTTGCGGCCCATGGTGACGGAGGGGGTGTAGTCGGACAGACGGCTGGCGTTGTACCAGAAGGACACGGTGTAGGTGTCGTCGGTGGGCGCCACAAGGTTATCAAGCCTCACGCCGTACTTGCCGTCCAGATAGAGGCACTTGCCCACGGGGCCCTGGCCGTCCACCAGCATGATCTCGTGCTTGCTGGGGTTCAGGTCATAGGTGGCGCCGTCGTTGGGGCTGTCGGCGGCCTTGTCGTCCTGGAACACGGCGGTAAGGCCGGTGGTGTCCTCAAAGCTCCAGTAGTTCAGAGGATTGGCGGGCAGGGCCTCGGGGGTGACAGGGGCGGAGGTGTCCTCGCTGGTGTCGGCGCCGGTGTCGTTGCTGGTGTCGGTGCTGGTGTCCTTGCTGGTGTCGTTCCCGCTGGTGTCATCGCCGTTGCCGCCGCAGGCGGCCAGGGAGAGCACCATCAGAAGCGCCAGGACAAGTGCCAAAAGCTTTTTCATTTTGTACTCCTTCCTTTTTAACAGGAAAATTTCTATTTTTAGCCGCTCACGCGGTAAAAATACGGTTTAGCGGGACGTCAGGCCCCATCAGGTCCCCTCGAACGCGTTGACGATATCCTGATAGAAGGTGGTCTCCTCCTCGGTCAGCACGTTGTAGATGGAGCCGGGCCCGAAGTAGTCCACCATGGCCTTGGCGTGGTAGTAGTTGGCCTGACGGTTGATCTCGTCGATGAAGTCGGCGGCGGCCGCCTGGCCCTTTTCGGTCTTGGTGTGGATATCCACCTTGTTGAAGTACTCGTCGCAGAAGTTCCAGTAACCGGCGATGTTGGTCCAGCCGTAGGAGATGGGCTGCATGCAGCTGGCGAAGTAGTCACGCCACAGCTGGGTATGCTCCTCGTCCATACCTTCGCAGTAGAGGGCGATGTACTCGTCCCAGATGGTCTGATCCTTGGTGATAGGCACGGGCATAACGTCGTTCTTCAGGGGGACGCCGGAGGCGTTGACGTTGCTCTCGTCGGCGAAGATCTCGTTGCGGGTGTGCCAGCCGTCGATGCCGAAGGACATGAACTTCAAAAGCTCATAGGCCTCGCGGGGGTACTTGGTGGCGGAAGTGACTCCGCCGTAGTCGATGGTGGCGATGGTGTGGTGGGCGGCGCTGGCGTCGTCAGCGGACACGGCGGGAATGACATAGGGGACAACGTCCAGGTTGGGGTTGGCTTCCTTGAAGGCGGGGGCGTTCCAGGAGCTCTGGAAGGTCCAGAAGGCCTCGGAGAAAATGGCCACATGGCCGGTCTGGCCGAACCACATCTCCCAGTCGCCGGTCCACTCCTCGTTCTCATCGGTCTCTCTCTGGGGGGCCACATAGCCGCCCAGCATCAGGTCGGCAAACTCCTGCTTGCCCACGGCCCACTTGGACACGTCGAAGGTCTTGCCGTTGAAGCCGAACTCACCGATGACGTCCTGGCCCGTGGCGATGCCGTAGTAGGAGTCAAGACGGTTGTACCAGCCCAGGCCGTAGTACTTCATGTTGTCGATGTCGGTGTGGCCGGTGGCCTGCTTGATGATGTTGATCATGTCGGACCAGCTCCACTGCTGGTTGGGAACGGAGATGTTCAGGGTCTTCAGCACGTTCCGGTCAATGAAGACGATGCCGGGGAAGAACTTGAAGGGGACGCCGTAGCGCTGGCCGCCGTCCAGGTTAAAGGTGCCAAGTCCGGCGGAGTTGACGGTGTCGGCCAGGTTCTTGGTCTCCTCGTCGGTGTTCCAGTAGCCGGAGATATCCAGCAGCAGGCCGTTGGACAGGGCGTAGTCGGCGTCGGAATACATGATGACGTCCGGGGTCTGCTTGTTGGTGGTCATGGACTGAAGGGCGTTGGTGTAGTCGTCGCCCACAGCGGCGTAGGAGACCTTCACGGTGATGTTGGGATAGATCTCATGGAACCGGGCGGCCAGCAGCTCATCTACCTGCTGCTGGTCGAAGCTGTGAACCGTCAGGGTGATGTCGTCGGTGGTCATGTCCTTGGCCTTTTTGTACTTCCAGCCGTTGATCTCCACCTCGTCGTACTCGTTGGAAACGGTGGTCGCGCTGGAACCGCCGCCGCCACCGCCCTTGTTGCAGGCGGCCAGGACGCTGACAAGCATCAGCGCGGCCAGGACAAGTGCCAATATCTTCTTTTTCATAATTGCCTCCATTGTAGTTTATTTTGACAGGCCGTCGGCCTGCGCAATACGTTTTTCCGGCTTTTTCCCGCTCTCCCTCCCCCGCCGGAGCGGGGGAAGGGGAAACTCGTTCAGATCATTCGCCGGTGATGCCCGCCCGGTCGATGGACTCCACGAACTGCTTCTGAAGCACGAAGTAGAGGAGTAAGAGCGGCAGGATGGACAGCATGGTACCGGCCATATTGATGGACTCGTTCAGGCTGGCCGCGCCGCTGACGGCGGTGCTGGCGTAGCTGTTGTAGTTGGTGGCGAAGTTCTGGAGCTGAATGACCAGGCTCGTCATGCCCTCGCCGGTGAAGCCGTGGACATAGAGGCTGGTGAGATACGCCTCGTTCCAGTACCACACGAAGGAGAACAGCGCCACGGTGATAAAGGCGGGCTTGGCGCTGGGCAGGGACACCTTGTAGAAGGACTCGAAGTAGCCCGCGCCGTCGATCTTGGCGGCCTCATTCAGCACCTTGGGGATCTGGCGGAAGAACTGCCAGAAGATCAGGATAAAGATGGGGGCGTTGATACCCTGCCCGAACATGGCCGGCAGGATGAAGGCCCAGATGGTGTTCAGGATCCCCAGGTTGGAGTAAAGCACATAGGTGGGGATCATGGTCACCTGGCTGGGAAGCACGTAGCTCAAGATGATGACGCCCATGCAGATGCTCTTGCCGGGGAAGTTGAACCGGGCCAGGCCGTAGCCGATGATGGAGCAGGAGATCAGGTTGCAGATGGTGGGGATCCCGGCCAGCAGGATACTCTGGCCCAGGGAACTCCAGAAGTCCATACTGGCCGCCGCCTGCTTGTAGTTGGCCAGGTTGAAGGAGCTGGGGATCCACTTGATGGAGGAATCCAGCAGGTCGTCCAGGGTCATGAAGCTGACGGAGACCATGTGGAGGATCGGGTAGAGGTAGATGAAGCCGATGCAGATGAGCAGCGCGTACACCATGAACAGCTTCAAAAAGCCCTCTTTGTCCTTGGTGCCCATGAGGAAGCGCCGGACCTTATCCTTGGTGATGCGCTGGTACCAGGGCTTCTTGGGGAGATTAGTAGTCCTCTCGGCTCGTGGTGCGCGAGGTGATCTTGCCCTGCGCTCTCTGACGCTCAATACGCTTTGCATTACGCACGTTCCTCCTTTCAATCTTTTTACGGTTGCGGGCTTCCTGCTTCTTGGCCTTCTTGGCCCGCTTGACCTGCTTCTCGTAGGCGCCCTTGCGGGTCATCAGCAGAAGGGCGAACAGGCCCACGATCAGGATCACCACAACGGTATACAGCCACGCCATAGCGGCGGCGTACCCATAGCCCTTCTCCTTGGTGCCGGAGAACATCGAGGTCTGGATCAGCCCGATGATGGGGTTCTGGGAGGTGCTGGAGATGAAGATGACGGTGTAGACCACATTCAAGAGGATCAGGGGCTTGATGTTGGGCAGGGTGATCTTCCAGAAGCACTCCCACCCGGAGCCGCCGTCAATCTTGGCGGCCTCGTACATGGACTTGTCGATCTTCTGCAAGCCCGACAGGAAGATCAGGATCTGCACGCCGGAATACCACAGCGTGGTGATCATGTTGTTGAAGAGGTCTGAGATAGGATCCGCCAGCATCTTCGGCAGCACCCCGCTGATGGCGGAGGTGATGGCGTTCATGTCGATGGCGGAGATGCTGCCCGCGCCCTCCTCGGTGAGCATACCCAGGATCGGGCCGCTGACGATGATAACCGGGAGGAAGAAGATCAGGCGGAAGAAGCTCTTGCCTTTTATCTTCATGTTCAGCATCATGGCGATGATCAGGGCGAAGACCACGATGATAGGCACCGATAAGATGGTACTTGTGACGTAGTCCACCAGCTCCACCACAAAGTCGGGATCCTGCACCAGAATGTTGGAGAAGTTGCCCTTCCCTACGAAGGTGGAAAGGAGGCCCTGGGGGGTCAGGCGGATATTGTTCAGGGCGTACCAGAAGCTGGTACCCAGGGGGTAGGCCAGGAACACGGCCACACCGATGAACCAGGGGATCATGAAGAGGTAGCCCATCCGTCCGTCGCGCTTTTCAAGCTTGCCGGATTTCAGGTGCTTCAGCCGCTCCTTCAGCGCCTTTTTCTCTTGCCGGGTCATTTTTTTCGTTTCTTCCATCGTCACTCACCTACCTTATAGGACAGGGCGTCCACCGTCACTCCGTCATAAGTCAGGGAACGCTCCGCGTAATTGACGTAGATCTTGACTCCGTTTTCATAGGTGACCCTGACCAGTCCGTTGGGCAGGATCTCATGGCCGGTGATGACGGAGGTGCCGACCATTTCCGCCAGCGCCCGCAGCTCCCGGTCATACTGGGCAATGGTGTCGCGGTAGCTGTTGAACTCCAGGGAGTAGAGATTGGAGGAATTGGTGTAAATGAGCTGGGAGGAGTCCTCGGCGGTGACGTAGAAGGATGGATACATACCGGCCTCCACCATCTTCAGGAAGTTCTCGGTCTTGTTGGCCTCGAAGTTCACAAACTCGGAATAGGTGGGGACGATGCCCTTCAGCACGATGCTGAGGAACGGGATCTCCTGATCCACATAGAGGTAATCGGAGGAACCCAGGGGCATATCCAGCATGGCGTCGGCGTACTTCCACAGGTACTGGTTAGGCGTCTCCAGCAGCAGGTTCATATCTGCGTCCACGGTGTCCACCGCGTCGATGAACATATCCATGGTGTCGGTCCTGGAGTAGTAGTTGCCCTTGTAGCTGTAAGAGAAGAGCTGTCCTGTGATGCCGTCCAGGGCCATGTTCTTCACGTTCTTCCCGGCGGCGCTCTGGGCGAGCCTTGCCAGGTTCTCCCCCGCCCTGCTGGGCATCAGATAATAGAACGTGTCATAGACCTGTCCGTTAACCTCGTTCTCAAAGGTGCGCTTGTTCACCTTCTTCATGACGCTGTAAGTGTTGGAATTGGTAGTGGCGTTCACCTGCAGCGCGTCGTTGTAAAGGTAGATGGTGTTGCCCTGCTCGGCCTCGTCCAGAATGACCCTTGTCAGGGCGTTGGTGCCGCCGATGTCGCCGTCGGCCTTGTACTTGGTCACGGGCAGGTCATAAAGGCCGCCCTTCTGCCAGCCGCGGTAGACGGTAAGCACATTGGCCACGCCCTCCCGGCGAAGCTCGGCGTAGATGTTCTCCAGCTGCTCCACGCTGGTCATGGGGACCGACGTGGTACCCATCAAAAACTCCTCGCGCTCCACGCCCAGCACGTCCACGCGGGTGTTGTAGCTCAGGTTGCGCTTCTCGATCTTGCCGGTGTCCAGCAGATACTGCCGGTAGGCCTTGGCCATGCCCATGTAGTTGGCGTCCTCGCCGGAGAGCAGGCAGTACCTCACCGTCAGGTCGCTGTGGAGCCTGTCGGCCTCCACCGTCAGGGCGGTGTTGGCGGTGCTGGAGTTGGACAGCGGCTGGTTGTAGACGTCCCGCAGCAGGAACCGCACGAAGCACCGGTTATAGTCGATGCGCGCCCCGTTGGGGTGGGCCTCGATGGTGGCCCGCTGGTCGCCGCTCTCCACGATGCCCAGATACGCGATCTGGTCGTCGGTGTGGGCCATGCCAAAGATGGGCGCCAGCACGGGGTTGGCGTTGGTCACCGTCTCATACCGCTCCCAGAGGGTGGAGGTCTTGACGATATCGGTAAGACCCACGTCCGTGCCGTAGATAAGGCCCGCGAAGCCGCTGGCGTAACGCCCCTCCTTGTCGTTCAGGTTGATAAGGGCGCCGTTGCCGTCGGGGATCAGCATATAGCCGTTCTCCTCGCCCAGATAGGTGTAGCCCAGGAACTGGAAGGGGCTGATGGTGTAGATGTAGGTGCCTTCCTTGTCCTCCTTGATGGACTCCTCCGGGACGCGGACCACCAGCTCGTCGCCTAAAAGGCTCACCTCCACGCCAACGCTGATGCCGTAGTCGGGGAAGGCGATCTTGGCGTAGATGCCGCTGTCGGTGTAATACGTCTCGATGGTGTTCTTGGCATTGTTCATGTCGATCTTATCGGAGGACTTGGTGGTTTTCTCAATGGTACCGATGGCGATGCCGCTCTTCATGGTGCCGGTCCAGTCCTCGTTGTTCTTGTGGTCGTCCTTCTCGTCAGAGACGGTGGACTCCAGGACGGCGCCGGTCTCCTTGTTCTCCAGGCGAATGGAGAACCGGGGTTCCCAATAGTAGAGCTTGTAGCTGTCGCTCTCGGCCACCAGAACGTAGTCGTCCTTGGCCTCCACCTTGCCGTGGGTGACAGGCAGGGCGCTCTGGTGGACGTGGCTGCCGGAGACGATCTTATCCTGCCGGCTGCCCAGGACGATCAGCACCGTGGCGATGACGGCTGCCACCAGCACCAGGGCCAGGATCACGGCCAGCCATATGACTTTTTTCCGTTTCTTAGTAGCCAAGTCTATACACCCCCTCGCCTGCGATCGCTACAATGAAGTCAAATACCTGTGCCCAAAGCACATAGACGATAAAGAGGAGAAGCGCCAGGATCAGCGCCGTGAACGCCGTCAGGAACAGCACCTTGACCGTCTCTCTGGCGTTGAAGTTGTTTACCTCCTTCAGCCCCACAACGGCGATCACCGCGATCCAGACGTAGATCACAAGCTTTATCATGTCGATGAGGAAGATCTCGTTGTTGGTAAGCACATGGCTCAGCGCGTATACCAGGGGCATCAGCAGGATATACGGCACCAGGCTGTAACAGAAGAAGGTGTAGATCTTCTTGACGGTGCCTTCGCCTTCGTTGATCGTACAGACAAGGTAGGTGCAGGCGGTGAGGGCGGCCATGACGGCCACGATCATGCCCACATCGCTGACGATCTCATACCGGCCCTCCATCACCGTCTTGGAGAGGAAGCCGCAGGTGTATTTCATCACGATGAATTCCACGATGAAGATCAGCAGCAGGAAGGAGGACACCAGCCAGTTGGCCCGCCCCTCCGCCGCGATGCCGTAGGCCCCGTCGGCGGGCTTGCGGATATAGTAGCCGGAGTAGGTGAGGTTGGCGATGAATTTGTTCTTCTTCAGCTTCCGCATGGCCTTCCGGGGCTTTGCCAGGATATGGGAGCGTTTGTCCAGGGCCTTGACGATCTTATAGGCCACGAACAGCAGCACTACCAGGATAATGGCGGTCATGATGTTGTTCTTCAGCCAGACGTTGCGCAGCTCCCAGTAGGCGTCGGAGTAGCCGTCATAGTCCTTGGCCAGCCTTGCGTACCGGAGGGCGGCGTTGTAGTTCTCCTCCTGGAAGTAGCTGCGGCCCATGGCCTTGTTGGCGTAGTCGAACATGGAGTTCATCTTCAGCACCTGGCTCAGCGGCTCCTTGGCCTCGGTATACCGGCCCTTGGAGTAGAGGTACAGGGCGTTGTGCAGGAGGTTGGTGAACTCGGTGGGCTCGTAGACCTGCACCTGGGCCATATCGGAGTCCAGCACGTAGATGCGGTCTTCGGTGTCGATGGCGATGCCGCTGACCATCTTGGAGAGGCCCACGCGCTGGGTGTCGTCGTTGGGGCCGCCGAAGGTGAAGAGCATCTCGCCCTCGTTGTTGTACTCGAAGATGTAGCCCTGCTGGTCGGCCACGTACACGTTGTCGTGGTTGCCGGCCACCACCGCCACGGGGTTGTCGGCGTAGGTGCCGTCGGAATTGTGGATCATGTTGGTGCCGGCGATGTTCAGCCTTTTCAGGGTGTCGTTCCCGTTGCCCAGGGTGACGGTGTAGATAAGGCCCTTTTCGTCGATGCCCAGGTTGGTGGGCGTGGCCGGGATATTACTGAGCATCTTGGCCCGCTGGGCGTCCGTCAAAATGGCCCGGTAGATGATGGTCATGATGTCGGTGGTGGTGTAGTTGGTGCCGAAATAGCCCAGGAACGAGCCGCCCTCGGTGGGGGAGATCTCAACGATGCCGTTGGTGTTGGACTCGCACACGATGAACATGATGCCCGCGTCGTTGACCACGAGCTTGATGGGCTGGAACACGTTCCCGTCGCCGTACAGGGGGCTGGTGGGCTTTCCGTACTCCTGGATCACCTTGCCCTGCTGGTCAAAGACCACGACCTTCCCGGCGTCCCTGTCGGCCACGTAGATGCTGCCGTCGTCGGTGACGAAGACGCCCCTAGGGCTGACCAGGATCCCCTCGCCCACGGTCTTGACAAGCTCGCCGTCCAGGGTACCCACCACGATGCGGGCGTTGCCGGTGTCGGCGATGTAAAGGTGTCCGTCGGAGGCGATGCAGATGTCGCTGGGCGCGCTCAGCGTCACGTCCTCGCCGAATTTGGTGATGGTGGCGTAGGCCAGATACGCTGTCTGGGTCTGGCGGATCTGTCCGTAGCCGTTGATGGTGTAGGTCACATAGGGCGTATCCGCCAGCGCCGTACCGGGCAGCAGCACAACGCCCAGAACCACCACCGTCAGAACCAGGACAGCCAAACGTTTGAGGTTTCGCATATTCCCCGCCCCCCTTACTTGATACCGGAGCTGGCCATGGTGTTCATAACCTTATTTTGCAGGATAATGAAGAGGATAAGGTTAGGAAGGAACATGATCAGCGAGGCGGCGGCGCCCATACCTTGACCGGCCACGGTGTTGTTGGCGTTGACCAGCGTGTTCATGTAGAAGGTAAGGGTCTTCATGCTGTCATCGTCGAAGTAGTAGTTGGAGGTCTCCATGTTGGTCCAGACCTGCTGGAACACCAGAATGGAGGCGGTGGCGATGGCGGGCTTGATCATGGGGAGAATGACCTTCAGGTACACGTCCAGATCCGTGGCGCCGTCCATATAGGCGGCTTCCAGCAGGGAGTCAGGCACCTGATCCACGAACTGCTTCACCAGGAACAGCGCCACAGGCATGGCCACCAGGGGCAGGACGTGGGCGAAGATGTTGTTCACCAGGCCCAGCTTGCACACCACCAGGAAACGGGGGATCAGCACGGCGGTGGAGACGAACATGATGGCGATCTGGTTGATCTGCGCCAGCATATTGCGGCCCTTGAACTTGATCTTGGAGAGGGCGAAGGCCGACATGGTGGTGAGCAGCAGCGCCAGTCCCACGGTCAGGGCCGTCACCAAAATGCTGTTGAAAAGATACCGGCTCAGGGGGATACCGCTGGTGTTGGAGAACTTGATGAGCTGGGTGAAGTTGTCAAGCCGGGGATTTTTCACAAAGAAGGTGGGTGGGAAGGCGAACAGCTCATCCATGGGCTTGAAGGCGTGGTTGATGATGAAGATGATGGGCATTCCCATAAAGATGACCAGCGGAAGAAGGATCAGAATGATCTTCAGCTGTCCGATCTCAAACTTTTTCGGGTTAATTTTCTTCCCCTTGTTCATCTTCTTCTCCTCCTTTCTTTCCATATGGGTCTTTTTCGGTCAGCAGCGCGTTGGCGCCCTTGCTGAATATCTGGACGATCAGCAGCAGTACCACGGAAAGGGCCGCCGCGTAGCCCATCTCATACTTGGCGAAGCCGTAGTCCTCGATGTGGTTGACCAGGAGCTGTGAGGCGTAGCCCGGGGAGGGGTTGCCCACCAGCATGGAGGTGATCATGCCGTTCTGGAAGGCGTTGACGATGGACATGACCGCCGCGAACAGCATCTGGGGCTTCATCTGGGGAATGGTGATGTAGATCATCTCCTGGAAGCGGTTGGAGATGCCGTCGATGGAACCGGCTTCATAGAGGCTCTCGTCGTTGTTGAGGATACCGGCGATCATGGAGAGGAAGCCGATGCCCATGCTGGACCAGAGGCCGATGACGATGACGATGGGTAAGAGGAACCTGGCGTCCGTCAGCCAGATGATGGGCTCCGTGATGACGCCCAGCTCCATGAGCCAGGAGTTCAGCAGGCCCGCCTGGTCGCCGGAGAAGATGACCTTCCACAGCACCGTCATGGCCACGCCCGTGGTCATGGTGGGCGAATAGAGGATCAGGGCGAAGATGGTGCGCACCGGCTTTGTCAGGTTGCACAGCGCCCAGGCCAGAATGAAGGAGAGGACATAGCCCCCGATACCCACCACCACGGCGTACACCACCGTGTTGGGCAGGACGTTCTTCATAAAGACGTCGTCGTTGGTGAGGATCGTTATGTAGTTCAAAAAGCCCACGAACTTGGGGAACTGTATGGCGTTGAAGTTGGTGAAGGACAGGATCACCGCCAGCAGGACGGGGATCAGAATGAAAATGGAGAAGATCAGCGCGTACGGGCCGATAAAGGCCCAGCCGTGCCAGTTGTTTTCCCGGCGGGATATCTTGTTTTTCTTTTTCTTCTTGGGCGCCGTGTCCACCACGGGCGCCTTGCTTACCAAAGTTTCACTTGCCACGAACGATCACCTCCTCAATTTCTTCCAAGGATTCCCTTGATGCTGTCGATCGTGGGAATCACATAGGGTTCAATGGTGTTGCCCTCGCTGTCGATGTAGCCGAACTCCTCCAGCTTGCGGAGGATCTCCCGGTCGATGGTCTTAACGGCCGCGTCGATACGGCTCTGGGCGGGTACGCCGTCCACCACGATGGCGTTGAAGGCGTTGGACATCTCGCGCTCCAGCATATAGGTGCCGGGGACGCGGGCCACGTCCACCACGTTCTTCATGAACTCTAAGATCACCTGCTTGTGGGCGTTGTCCACAGGCAGCTGGGCGAAGGCCTCGGTGTTGGCGGTAGTCCACAGGTAGGTGTTGCCGTAGGTGATCTGCATGGTCTGGCCGAACCGGGCCTGGACGTCGGAATCGGACCACCACTTGATGAACTCCCAGGCCTTGTCCTCCCGCTCCCGGTCGGACTTGAAGATGACGGTGGACTCGGCGCAGCCGCAGGTGGCGCGGTTGATGGTGCCGTCAGGCTGCTCGGTGCCGGGGACGATGGAGATATCCCAGGAGCCGGAAAGCTCCGGCGCGGCGTTGGCGATCAGGTTATAGGTGCCGTAGTCGCAGATGCCGATGGGGATATCGCCGTTGCGGAAGTGCTGATAGAAGTTGGAGATATCCACCGGCATGTCATAGACGGTGAAGAGGTCCGTCAGCTGGGTGAAGCCCTTGACGGAGGCCTCGCTGCCCAGGGTGGTGCCCTCCTGGGCGGTGCCGGAGTAGAGGGCGCCGCCGTTCTGGACCACCAGCGGCGTGGTGCCGTGGAAGTTGCGCATGGCGGCCATACCGGCTGTGGGATAGTAGAAGTTGAGGCCGCGGCGGTTCAGCTCAGGCAGCATGTCGATGACATCCTGCATGGTGTCGGGCACCTCCAGCCCCAGCTTCTCCATGACGTCGGTGCGGTAGACCAGCACCCAGAAGTTCATGGTCTCCGGCATGGAGTAGACGGACTGGCCGATGGTGCCGGTGAGGAAGAAGCCCGGCTCATAGGGGGCGGCGACCTCGCGGAAATCGTCATAACGGGCCATATCCACCAGCGCGCCGCGGACGGCCAGCTCGTAGGGCACCGTGTAGTTGATGCCGGTGGCCACGTCGGGGGCGGTGCCGGAGGAGTTGGACAGCACCAGCTTATACTGGTCCGGCATGATGGAGATATCCACCTCGATACCGGTCTTGGGCGTGAACTCGGAGTCGATCATCTTCTGCATGACCTGGACGTACTGGCTGGCCCGGTTCACCCAGACCTGAAGATGTTCGCGATCAGTATTGGCGGCGGAATAGGACTGATCGGTGAAGGAGCTGAAGAAGCGGGTGATGCTCATCCACGTGGACTTGAAGAAGCCCGGGAGCTTGGGGAGCTTCGCCCCGTCCTGATAGAACCAGATGCGGTCCACGGCCAGGGAGTTGGCCAGGAGGGCGTCGATGGTGTTGGCCAGGTACTGGTTGACGGAGTTGGTGCTGGAGGACAGCTCACCGATGCGGTAGGGGATCTCATCGGGGTTCTCGGCCAGAGAGATGAGCTGCTTCGCGGCGATGATCATGGAGGACATGACGGCCACGTTTTTCCCCTTGGCGGTGAAGTGCCGGGCGCTCTTTTCCAGCTCCGTGAGCCGGTCGGCGTACCCTCTCAGGGTGGACTCCAGGTTGGGTATGTAGAGGGACAGCTTCAGATCCCTGTATTTGTCGGAGTTGGTACCGGCCACCTTGGTGATCTCCAGGGCCAGGTCGTTGACACCGGCCATGATCTCCTCCAGGGCCTCCAGCACATAGTTCAGGGGATCCAGGCTGATGGTCAGGGAAAGCGTGTGCTTGCCGGGCTCCAGATAGACCGAAAGCTTCTGCCCGTCCTCATCGGCCAGAGTGTAGATCTTGTATTTGCTGGTGTAGCTCATCTGGTGGGCCTGGAAGGCGGTGTTGGGAATGACCCCGTCCACACGCACGTCCAGGAACACCGGGAAGTCGTTCTTGTCGGACTGCCGGTAGTTGAGGGCCAGATGGTACCAGCCGGCCTCTGTGACATCGAACTCGTAGTTGATGGTCTGGCCGGCGTCCTTGAAGGAGTCGGAGTCGATGGTGTTCAGCACGGACTCGGACACCTCGTAGGGGTTCACGCCGCTGTCGAACTCCGCCAGGGCGTGGACGGAGGAATCGTTGGTGGAGACGTAATCCTCGGCCTCGATGGGTATGATGGCGCTGCCCTCCGCCGCCTGGGAGCCGGTGTAAGCGTCCACCTTCTCCGGGGCGCACAGGGTAACGGCCTTGAAGAAGAAGCTGCCGCTCTTCACCTCAAAGCGCAGGGTATGCTCACCGGCGTCCAGCTCTAAAAGCAGGGGCGCGGAACGGCGGGCGCTGCTGTCGGTGAAGTAGAGCCTCTCCCACTGGATAGCTTTGTCGGGGACGGTAACGACCTCGTCGTTGTAGCGGTCAAAGGAGGGCTCCGCCTGGGGGATCCAGGTGGAGTTCAGCTCCACGTTGCGGCACTCATAGAAGGGATAAGCGCCGTCCACCTGCATGGAGAACTCGATGGGCAGAACGGAGCTGTCGTAGGACAGGTAATCGAAGGCCAACGCGTACAGCGCCTTCTGCGGCGCCGTGACGGTAAGCTCCACCACGTCGCCCAGCTCCACGTCCAGCACCCGGCCGCCGCCGTACTGGCTGTCCTCCTTGGCCTCCGCCGTGGTCGCCCCGGCGGCGTTGGAGGCGGCAAACTCCAGCGCCTCGCCGGAATATTCCGCCGAGGTGTAGCCGCCGCTGACCTTTGTGTAGTTATTGGAGATCCTCTCACTGACAAACTGCGCGTCATAGGTGGCGGACGAGCCGGCACCGTCCGATGACGCGACCGCAAGCGTGTTCAAGCCGGGCGTGAGCAGCAGCAACGCCGCCGCCAGCGCCATGGAAAGAGCGCGCTTGAGGTTTTTGCTTACTTTCCTGTCACTCATGATGTCCTCCTTATTCGCGCCCGGCGGCTGGCCACCGCCGAAACGTTATTTATTTGGTTATTTCCCCAAAGAAGAAAAGCTTTTATAGCCCATCATGACGGTCAAGACCGTCATGAAAACGAGGGGGATCCCCCTCGGGCCGGGTATTTTGACACACCTATCCTTAAATGTTAACAAACTTTTAAATAATCTTACTACCCTGTTTTCTTAAAGTCAATACTTGACAAGGCGTTTTTTTGTGCTATTTTATAGGGGAAAGCGCCGCGGCGGGCGAATTTTTGTCAGTTTGACCATGCACCCAAAGCCGCGAAAAAAAGGGCTTTTCCCAAAGATTTATGTAAAAAGTGCATTGCAAATCATGCAAAATGACAATTTTTTGATGAGGTAACGGTATGAAGCTCCCCTTTCGCCTGAACGATTACAACGCGCGTGTCAACCCCGCCGCCGGGGCCCACGACCCCGGCATGATGTGGGATCCCGTCTCCCGGCGCTATATCTGCTACTGCACCGACGCCTACGGCCCGGCCCTGGGGGTGGAGGACACCATCGGGATCCCGGCCCGGGTCTCGGACGATCTGGTGGATTTTACCTATCACGGCAGCGTCCTCTCCCCGGCGGCCGTGGCCCAGGGGCGGGACAACGGGTGCTTCCCCGCCACCCGCGCCTTCTGGGCGCCCTACGCTGAGTATGTCCGGGGGGAATACAGGCTCTATTACGCGGCCACCAGGGCCTTTGGAAGCTCGGAGTCCCGCATCTGGCTGGCGGCCGCAAAGGATCCCCTGGGGCCCTTTGAGAACCGGGGCGTGGTGGCGGACACCTGGGGTACCGACGACACCCTGCCCAACGCCATCGACCCCCACGTTCTGTGGGAGGGGGACAGGGCGTATCTGATCTACGGCTCCTTCTTCGGAGGGATCTTCCTCAAGGAGCTGGATCCCGCCACGGGCCTGCCCCTGGTCGGACAGCCCAAGACCCTTGGCAAATGCGTCTCCCGCAAGTCCGACCCCGTGGTGATGGACGGCCCCGAGGGGGCCTCCTGCTGCTTCGTGCCGGAGACGGGGTATTATTACCTCTTCCAGTCCTACGGCTGGCTGGGGGATACCTATGACATACGCGTGGGCAGGAGCAAATATGCCGCCGGGCCGTATCTTGACCGGCAGGGCCGGGATCTGGCGGGGCAGACGCTGGGGGAGAAGCTGGCCGGGAGCTTCCGCTTTGAGGCGGACTCCCCCGCCCACGGCGAGGCTGTCCCCGGCTGGAGCTGGGGCGGCCTGCGGGGCCCCGGCCACGGCGTACCCTTTTTTGACCCGGTACGGAGGGCGTGGTTCTTCGTCCACCACATCAGGGACGGCGCGGCGGTGAACCGGCACGTGGAAAAGGACGGGCGGCAGAGCTTTCGGAAGTTTTATATGTGCGTCCGGCCCATGTTCTTTGTGGAGGGCTGGCCCGTCCTCTCCCCGGAGCCGTTCGGCGGGCAGGAGCTGACGCCCCAGGCCCCCCGGGCCGGGAGCTGGGAGCTTATACATTTTAAAGACAGGGATAACAGCCAGCTCTCCAGCCGCCGCGTGGCGCTGGAGGCCTCCGCGCCCCTCTTTGACAGATCCGTGGTACACCTGGCGCCCGATCTGGAAAACGGCGGCGCGTGCCTGTGCCTGACGGGCGTGGAGGACGGCAGGGCCGTCTGGGGCAAATATCGCGGGGAGATTTAGCCCGCTCCCGTTTGTTCCGAAGCTATTATACTGTAAAGATAGTATATTGTCAAGCATATTTTCCTGTTTTATTAATGCAATTATTGCATATATTAAATTATACGGAAAAAGGGTAAGCGCCGTCCTTTCGGACGGCGCTTACTCTCAATAAAGAAGGAGAAATGTAAGAAGCGGTCAATAATAAAACTTGCGGTGAACCAGCACGAAGGCGTAGATGACGGAGCAGAGGACGCACAAGATGCCGGCGTAGAGGAAGATGCGGGCGATGGTGACGTGCCAGACGTTCAGCAGGATAAGGGAGGCCAGCAGGAGCATGGCCAGCCAGTAGGCGAAGAAGAAGACGGTGGCGGCCGCCCATTTGGCGGTGGTCTTGGCGGTGTCCGCGGCGATCTGGCGGCGGGTCATGCCCTGGTAGTAGGGGTTGATCCGCTTACGGAAGCCGGGGCGGCCCGGTACCACCCTGGGGGTATCTCCCCGGGGAGAGGCGGTGGGTTCATTCGGCTGCTGTGTCATATTTAACCCCCCAAAGGCTGGTATTCCCGCCCACCACGGAGAAGGTCATCACGTCGGCGCCGGCCTCGTCCTTCATGGCGCAGAACACGCCCTTATATTCCTTGCTGCCCAGGGTGATGGTAACGAAATAGGAGTCCTTCTCCATGGTCCAGGTACCCTCCTCGTCCACCACCTTGGCCTTGCCGCCCTTGTTGAGATAGATGATCATGGGCTGGGATATGGCCTTGCCGATGAAGGTGCCCTGGTCGATGTAGTAGTAGCGGCCAACGACCTGGTCCTCCTTGTAGCCGGTGGGGCTGACGGTCTCGCCCTGGGTCTGGTAGGGCAGCATGCAGGGCCAGCCGTCGGCGTTGAGCAGGTACTGGTGGACGCGGGGCGAGTGGGCCTCGGAGTCCATATCGAAGCGGGTGTGGTAGGCGATGTAACGCTTGCCGTCGTTGTCGATGAGGGCGGAGTTGTGGCCGGTGGCCATATAGGCCCGGGGCAGGCTGGGCAGCATATAGTTGCCGGAGAGCTTCAGGCCGAAGTCGGCGTGGTTGTCACGGTAGTCCGGGGCCTCACCGTTCATGTCCACATAGGGGCCGTCGGGGTTCTCGGAGCGGAACACGCGGATCTGGTAGCCGCCCTCCCGCTGGAGGTTGCCGTAGGAGAGGAAGAGGTAATAATAGCCGCTGTCCTTATCGTAGAGGATATAGGGGCCCTCGATGGACTTGTGGCCGCCGCCCAGGAGCTTCTTGCCGAAGTAGGCGTCCACGTTGTTGTCCGGGTCGTCAGCGGGGTGAATGACCTTGCCGGTCTCCTCGTCGATCTCCAGGATAAAGATGCCGCCGGACCAGGAGCCGTACACCAGCCAGTCGTTGCCGTCGGCGTCGGTGAACAGGGTGGGGTCGATGGCGTTGGGGTACTGGAGGTAATTGTAGCCCTGGCCGTTCACATAGCGGGAGAGGGCGGTCTCCTCGTCCACATAGTCCAGCACGTCGGTATATTGAATGGTTTTCTCGTCGAAGCCGGAGTAGATGAGCGCGCCCTGCCACTCAAAGTTGCCGTCGGGGGTGTCGGAGAAGGCGTAGGCCAGGTTGGAGGCGTTGAAGGTGGAGGAGGTGCAGTAGTACATCACGTACTTGCCCAGCTTCTCATTGTACTTCACGTCGGGCGCCCAGACCGCGTCGCCGGTGGCGGGAATGACGCTGGAGGTGCTGCCGGTGTAGGCGAAGGCCTCGGAGGCCCTGTTATAGATGGCCCCGAAGATGGGGTTGTTGGCGCCGTAGCCGTCGGACATCTTGCTCCAGTGCATCATGTCGGTACTGGAGGCGGAGGCCATGTGGGAGCCGTAGATGTAGTAGGTGTCCCCCACCCGCAGAATGGAGGGGTCGTGGACGGAGACGCCGGAGCCGATGTTCTGGGTGGGAATGGCGCTGAAATCCGCGGTAAAGTCGTAATCCGGCTCGGCGGGGGCGCAGGAGGCCAGCGCCAGGGCCAGCATGACGAGGGCCATCAGCGCGGAAAGGACTCTTTTCTTCATAAACGGTTCTCCTTTTCTGATAAGATAGGCGGGGGTATGTATCTGGAAAATTAAATACAATTATAAATGTAATTTTATGATATGTCAATATGGGTTTTATAAGGTTGCCCGCCCGATGGGCGGGCGGGATCTTCTTCCCCTCTTTTGACCCGTCAAAAGAGGGGAAGAAGCAAGGGGAGAAAACCGGCTCAGGGGGGATTTCGTTTTTTCCCCCCTGAGAACCCCCTTTTGAAAACGACCACACAGGGGCCGCGGCCCCTATGTGGAGAACCCCAGGGGAGCGCCCGCAAGATGGCGAGTGTGAGAAACGGGATTTCCCCCGCACGGAATTCTGCGTTTTTAGCGCAAGGTTCCTGTACGGGCCGGACACCTGGCCGGCCCGCCTTCCGATTTACGAAAAATCTATCCTCATACGCCGTACGGGCCGCCGCCCACGGCGGCCCAGCGAATTCCCGAAAAACCATCGTACAACGTTGTAGGGGCCGCCTCTCTTGGCGGCCCGACCTTTTTAATACGCGGCGTAGCCGCAACCTTTTTTTGGGGGGCGGCATCGAAATTCGTTTGGCGGGCCGGCCGGGTGTCCGGCCCGTACGGATAATTTTTACGTTGTGGGAAGCGAAAAGATATGGGGGAGATGTTGCGTAAGACGGCGGGCCGCCTGGAGAGGCGGCCCATGCAAGGTTATACGATAGATTCACGGGAATTCGATGGGCCTTAGAGGACCTCGTATCCCTGGTCCTCCACGGCTTTTTTGAGCGCGGCGAAGTCCACGTCCTGGGTCAAGGTGACGACGGCGGTGCCGGCGGTGTGGCTGGGGACGGCCTCGGCCACGCCGGGGACGGCCTCCAGGGCCTTCTTGACGCGCATTTCACAGTGGGGGCACATCATGCCCTGGATCTTCAATGTTTTTTCCATGGTTTTTTCCTCCTTATTGGATCGGTGTTTGATTTTTTTATCGTGACGGGCGTCACGAATTTTGACAAGGTTGAGCCGCAGGGCGTTGGACACCACGCAGAAGCTGGAAAGGCTCATGGCCGCCGCGCCGAACATGGGGTTCAGCGTCAGGCCCAGGCCCACGAACACCCCGGCGGCCAGGGGGATCCCGATGGCGTTGTAGAAAAACGCCCAGAAAAGGTTCTGGTGGATATTCCGCAAGGTGGCGCGGCTCAGGCGAATAGCGGCGGGTACGTCGGAGAGGGCGCTTTTCATCAGCACCACGTCGGCGGCCTCGATGGCCACGTCCGTACCGGCGCCGATGGCCAGCCCTACGTCGGCCCGGGTCAGGGCCGGGGCGTCGTTGATGCCGTCGCCCACCATGGCCACCTTGCCCTGGCGGCGGAGGTCGCGGATCACCGCCTCCTTGCCGTCGGGCAGGACGCCGGCGATGACCTGATCCACGCCCACCTGCTCCCCGATGGCCCTGGCTGTGCGCTCGTTGTCGCCGGTGAGCATCACCGTGCGGATACCCATGTTCTTAAGCTGCAAGATGGCCTCGGCGCTGTCGGCCTTGACGGTGTCCGCCACGGCGATCATGCCCAAAAGCGCCCCGTCCCTGGCGAACACCAGGGGCGTTTTGCCCGCTTGGGCCAAGGCGGCGGCCCGGGCCTCCAGGGCGGGATCCAGGGTCAGGACCGTCCCGGCGTATTTAAGGCTCCCGCCGGTGAGGGACGCGCCGTCCAGGGAGGCGGCGACGCCGCTGCCCGGCAGGGCGCGGAAATCCGTGACCGGGGGCGGGACGACGCCCCGCTCCTCCGCGCCCCGGAGGACGGCTTTCGCCAGGGGGTGTTCGCTCCCCTTCTCCAAGGCGGCGGCCAGACGCAGCAGCTCCGTCTCGGTGAGGCCCTCCGCCGGGAGGATATCGGTGATCTCAGGCTCCCCGGAGGTGATGGTGCCGGTCTTGTCCAGAACCACCAGCTCCACGCGGCCTGTCTCCTCCAGGGAGACGGCGGTTTTGAACAAAATGCCGTTTTTCGCGCCCACGCCGTTGCCCACCATGATAGCCACGGGGGTAGCCAGCCCCAGGGCGCAGGGGCAGGAGATCACCAGGACGGAGATGCCCCGGGCCAGGGCGTAGCCCACGGGCCTGCCCAGCAGGAGCCACACGGCGGCGGTCACTACGGCGATGGAGATCACCGCCGGGACGAAAACGCCGGAGACCTTGTCGGCGATCTTGGCGATGGGGGCCTTGGTGGCCGCCGCGTCGGAGACCATCTTGATGATCTGGGAGAGGGTGGTGTCCTCCCCCACCCGCAGGGCGCGGCACCTGAGCAGGCCGGCCTCGTTCACCGTGGCGGCGCTGACCTTGTCGCCGGGGGCCTTGTCCACGGGGATCGACTCGCCGGTGAGGGCCGATTCGTTGACGGCGCTGTGACCCTCCAGCACCTCCCCGTCCACGGGGACGGACTCGCCGGGGCGCACCAGAAAGACGTCGCCCACGGCCACGTCCTCGATGGGGACGGTGATTTCGCGCCCGTCGCGCTCCACGCTGGCGGTCTTGGGGGCCAGGCGCATCAGGGACTTCAAGGCGTCGGTGGTACGGCCCTTGCTCCGGGCCTCCAGCGTCTTGCCCACGGTGATCAGGGCCAGGATCATGGCGGCGGACTCGAACCAGAAGTCCATCATGTACGCCGACACGGCCTCCATGTCCCCGTCCGCCTGGGCGCGGGTCATCATGAAAAGCACCCAAGTACTCCAGCCGAAGCTGGCCGCCGAGCCAAGGGCCACCAGCGTGTCCATATTGGGGGCGCGGTGCAGGAGGCCCTTAAAGCCGTTTATGAAAAATTTCTGGTTGATGACCATGACGACAGCGGCCAAGAGCAGCTGGAGAAGGCCCATGGCCACATGGTTGCCCTGGAAGAATTTCGGCACCGGCCAGCCCCACATCATATGGCCCATGGAGAAATACATCAGCACCAGCACGAAGCCCACCGACCAGCAGAGGCGGCGCACCAATACCGGCGTCTCACGGTCGGCCAGGGCGTCCTCCCCGGCGGCGGGGGCGCTTTTGGCCCCGTCGCTCCCCTTGCGGCTGGCGCCGTAGCCGGCGGCCTCCACGGCCCGAATGATGTCGGCCTCCGGGGCCGTCCCCTCCACGCCCATGGAGTTGGTCAGCAGGCTCACCGCGCAGCTCGTGACCCCGGGGACGGCGGAGACGGCCTTCTCCACCCGGGCCTGGCAGGCGGCGCAGGACATTCCGGTGACGGTATACTGTACCATTTTCATCGCCTCATTTCATCAGCTTCTGGAGCAGGCCCACCAGCTCGTCGATGGTCTCGTCGCTGCCGGCACGGATATCCCCGGCCACGCAGGTCTTGATGTGGCTGGCCAGCAGCTCCCGGGTGAACCCGTTGAGGGCGGCGGTGGCCGCCGCCACCTGGGTCAGAATGTCCGGGCAGTAGGCGCTGCGCTCCACCATGCCCCGGATCCCCCGTATCTGCCCCTCCACCCGGTTCAGGCGGTTCACCAGGGAGGCCACCTCCTCCGGCGGGCGCTCCTTTGTCTTGTGGCAGCAGTTACATTCTTTGTCGCAGTTCATGTCGGTAATATACCCCCTCCGGGTATTTTTTATGTATTATATACCCCGTGGGGGTATTTGTCAAGGGGTGGAGAAAAAAATTCCGGGGCCGCTGGGCGGCCCCGGAGAGGAGGTCTTACATTTTATCCGTCTGAACGTCGTTGCAGAGGAGGTAATCTGTGGTAACGCCCAGGATATGGGACAGCTTGAGCAGGTTGTCAACCGTCGGCATAGTCAGGCCAAGCTCGTATTTCTGATACCCGTAAAGCGAGAGATCCATCAGATCGGCCATCTTTTCCTGCGTCAGTCCGGCGTTTTTTCTGGCCTCACGGAGCCGGTTTTTGAACATTTTCCTTCCCTCCCGGTTGACAATCTGCAAACAGTATACTATAATGCAGCCAGAGAGTTTACCAACCGTAGGTTTGTAAAAGGAGGGCAAATCATGAATAAAAAGCGCGATATGGACTGGGTAAAGGAAATGATATATTCCTTTCCTCCTGTGTGCTATTCCATGACGCTGAATGAGGCAATACTATTTACGCGCCTGAAAGACCGGCTTTACGGCCTGATCGCGGCATATAACTATGGCTTCAAGCGCGGGTGCGCGTACATGGGAAGAAAAAGCAAAAAGTAACCGTATCAGAACCGGCAGGCTGAACCCGGAGGATTTCACGCAGGCCGTAACTCAGTCAGGGAACAGAGCTGTATCAAAAAAACACCGCCCTCCCATAAGCAGGCGGGCGGCGGGGATTTAATTGGTCATTCCCAATCCTTCCACACGTCGGGGCAGTAGCCCACGGTGGCGGATTTGCCGTTGCGGACGATGGGGGTCTTTAAGAGGGAGGGATCCTCCAGGAGCTTTTCGATCTTGTCCTCGTCCCGGGCCAGATACCGTATCAGCTCCGCGCCCTTCGCCTTTCCGTCCACCAGGTTTTCCAGGCCCACGGCCCTCCTGACGGAGTCCAGCTCCCGAGGGCTGATACCGTAGCGCAGAAGGTCTACGGACTGGAATTTGATGCGGCGCTCTTTGAAATATCGCTCGGCCTTTTTGGTGTCGAAGCACTTGGATTTGCCGAATATCTGTATGTTCACGGCTTCTCAGACCTCCATGATGACGGGGAGGACCATGGGCGAACGCTTTGTCTTTTTATAAAGGTAGTCGGAAAGGCGCGTCTTCATGGCCGTCTTGATGCTGGACCAGTCCTTGATGCGGCGGGAGTTGCAGTACTCGATGGCCTCCAGGGCCACGGTCTTCATCTCCTGCATCAGCTCGTCCGCCTCCTTGACGTAGACGAAGCCGCGGGTGATGATATCCGGGCCGGACACAAGGCTGCCGTCGTAGCTGGACAGGCTTACCACCACCACCAGCATACCGTCCTGGGCCAGATGCTTGCGGTCGCGCAGCACAACGCTCCCCACGTCGCCCACGCCGGTGCCGTCCACAAAGATCTTGCCGGAGGGGACGACGCCGCCCAGCTTGATGGAGCGGGCGCCCACCTCGATCACGCGGCCCAGGTCGGCGATGACCACGTTCTTCTGGGGTACGCCCATGGACTTGGCAAGATCCGCGTGGATCTTCAGGTGACGGTACTCCCCGTGGACGGGAATGAAGAATTTTGGCTTCACCAGCGCCAGCATCAGCTTAAGCTCCTCCCGGCAGGCGTGGCCGGAGGCGTGCAGCAGGGCGCTGCGCTCATAGACCACCGTGGCCCCCTTGCGGAACAGCTCGTTGATGACCTCGGTGATGGAGTTCTCGTTGCCGGGTATGGCCGAGGCGGAGATGATGATCTTGTCCCCCGGCATGATCTCCACCTGCTTATGCTCGGAGAAGGCGATGCGGTGAAGGGCGCTCATGGTCTCGCCCTGGCTGCCGGTGGAGATGACCACTACCTTGTCCTTGGGCAGACCCTTGATCTGGTTTATGTCAACCAAGATCCCCTGGGGAATGTCCATATAGCCCAGCTCCGTGGCGACCCGCAGGACGTTTTCCATGCTCCGGCCCGTGACGGCCACCTTGCGGCCGTATTTCCGGGCGCAGTTGATGACCTGTTGCAAGCGGTGGACGTTGGAGGCGAAGGTGGTGACGATGATGCGCTCGTGGCAGTCCTGGAACTGCTTTTCAAAGTTGGAGGCCACTACGCTTTCGCTCAGGGAGAAGCCGGGGTTCTCCACGTTGGTGGAGTCGGAGACCAGGGCCAGGACGCCCCGCTTGCCCAGCTCCCCCAGCCTTGCCAGGTCGATCATGCCGCCGTCGATGGGGGTGGTGTCGATCTTATAGTCGCCGGTGTGGATCACGATGCCCACCGGCGTTCTGATGGCCAGGGCCACGGAGTCGGGGATAGAGTGGTTGACGTGAATGAACTCCACCTTGAAGCAGCCCACCCGGACGGTCTCCCCGGCCTTGACGGTGTTCAGCTTCACCTTGTCGGCGGTGCCGTGCTCGGTGAGCTTGATATTGACCAGCGCGTTGGTGAGGGGCGTGGCGTAGACCGGCACCTCCATCAGCTCGTCCATGACGAAGGGCATGGCGCCGATGTGATCCTCATGGCCGTGGGTCAGGACGATGCCCCGGACGCGGTTTTTGTTCTTCACAAGGTAGGAGATGTCGGGAATGACGGAGTCGATGCCGTACATCTCGTCGTCGGGGAAGCCGATGCCGCAGTCCACCACCATGATATCCTGGCCGTATTCGTAGACGTACATATTCTTCCCGATCTCGTTAAGACCGCCCAGGGCAAAAATTTTCAGTTTTTCCTTTGTTGACACAAAATGATCTCCTTTGAATGTGTAAAATATGTAGTAGGGATACGGACACACCACTATAAAGCTCAGCGGCACGGATTTTCGGCCCTGAATCGCCGGAAAGCCTTCGCCCACTGAACCAGTATAGCATTGTATCCGTATATTTCAGGTGACAGGATCGGCTCCCGCACCCCAAGCGCCTTGTGGCGCTAAAAACCTGTATAGGGGGATTATACCCTGATTGAAGTATTTTAACACAACTTTGTCCGTTTGTCAACAGCGGCCTTTTGTTTAATACTAATATCTATTTAAAAGGAGGCACCGAGCGGCGAGGTTTTTTCGTGTCAGGCAAGGAAGGCGCCACAGGGAATACTGTATGTATTTCCAAGGCGGCTGACGCAGCATGGTGCGAAAAAGACCGGCGCGAATGTCTTATTTTAATTAGATATTAGTATAAGGGGTCATACGAAAAACCGTAAGGGCGGGCATGAAGCCCGCCCCCAAATTTTACAGAATGATGCAGATGAGGCCGTTGCAGCCGTCGTTGATGATGCGGCCGATGGTGCCGCGCAGCTTCGTCTGCACCTCCGGGGGCATCTTGCGGATCTTGGTCTGGAGGCCCTCGGCGGCGATCTCGTGGAGGGACTTGCCAAAGAGGTTGGACTCCCAGATCTTCCCCGTGTCCCCCTCGAACTCCTGGAGCAGAAAGTTGATGACGTCCTCGCTGGATCGCTCGCCGCCCAGGGCCGGGGAGACCTCCGTCACCGTGTCCACGCCGATCATGTGTATGCTGGGCGCGCCGGCCTTGAGCCGGACGGAGTATTTGCCGCCCTTTTTGACGATCTCCGGTTCCTGGAGGGTCAGCTCCCGGGTGTCCGGCATCACCACGCCGTAGCCCTTCTCCCGCACGTCCCGGAGGGCGTCGGACACCTTGTCGTATTCCACCTTGATCCTGGAAAGCTCCGTGAGCAGGCCCAGCAGATCCCCGTCGTCGCCGATGGCGAAGCCGGACATCTCCCCCACCGTCTCATAGAAGAGACTGCGGGGCATATCCACCCGCACCGACGCCCTGCCGGTCCCCATGTCCACGCCCGTGACCTCCGCCCCGGTGACGCTCCCGCACCCGGTAAGGCTCTCGGCAAAGGCGGGGACGTCCCGGATAAGCTCCGCGTTCTCTGCCGCGGCGCGGACGGCGGCGTAGAGCTGCTCCTTCAGGGGGTTATCCTTCCCCAAGGCCCCCAGCCAGGCGGGCAGCCAGACGCCGATCTCCCCCAGGGGGAACCGGCCCAGGACGGCGCGAATGATCTCGCTGACGTCCCGCTCCGTCAGGGCCATGCAGTTGACCGCCAGGCAGTCCACGCCGTAGCTGGCGGCCAGCTCCTCCCGGAGCGCCCGCGTCTCCTCCGCCTCCGGGTGGGCGGAGTTCAGCAGGAGCGCGAAGGGCTTGCCCAGGGCCTTCAGCTCGTTCACCACCCTGGCTTCCGCCTCCAGATACGCCTCCCTGGGCAGGTCCGTCACCGAACCGTCGGTGGTGACCGCCACGCCGATGGTGGAGTGCTCGGCGATGACCTTGCGGGTGCCGATCTCGGCGGCGCGGCGCATGGGAATCTCCTCCTCGAACCAGGGGGTGGTGACCATCCGCTCGGCCCCGTCCTCGGTGTCACCCAGGGCGCCGTCCACCATATAGCCCACGCAGTCCACCAGCCGCACGGACACGCTGGTCGTACCGTCCACAGCGATGGTGACGGCCTCCTCCGGGACGAATTTCGGCTCCGCCGTCATGATGGTCCTGCCGGAGCCGGACTGGGGCAGCTCATCCTGGGCCCGCTGGCGCATATAGTCGTTTTCGATGTTGGGCAGGACCTGGGTCTCCATGAACCTCTTGATGAAGGTGGATTTGCCCGTGCGCACCGGCCCCACCACGCCTATGTATATGTCTCCGCCCGTCCGAAGGGCGATATCCTCATAAATACTGCTTTTTTCCAAGCTGTATACCCCCTGCCATTAAGATAACTTCTAACTTCCGCGGTCTACCCAAGTGTATGGGACGGGGGTGGAGGTTATGACAAGCCCGGTAAAATATTTCGCCGCCCTCCCCCCTGGGGCGTACCCGGCGGGAGAGGGCGGCAAGATCAGTCGATCACGCAAGCTTAATTTCGATATTCTCAGCGGTGAGCGGGTACCACTCCGCGTAAGGCACCCCGCTCATGGCCTCCACGATGGCGTCGTAGTCCTCCGGGGACTGGGCCCCGTAGATAAGCGTATTGCCGTCGAAGGCGTCCACCCCCACTATCACATGGGTGAGGCAGCGCGCCCCGGAGAACTCCAGCTTGCAAAAGCTGTACGTCCCCGCGCCGCCGCTGCTGTAAAAGACGCCGTCCACCTGAAGCTCCTGGAAGCCCCGGGCGTAGATCATGTACCCGTTGACGTCCCCGCCCGTATAGTGAAGCACCACGGAGCATACGTCGTAACTCACGTCGTATTCGTCCCCCACCTTTTTATACAGGCGCAGGATCGCCTCCTCCACGCCGTCGCCGTCCATATCCACCACGGCAAAGTCCCTGGCCTCAAACAACTCCGCCCCGCCGGGGGTCATCACCTCGCCCACGGTGTCCAGCGTCAGCCGCGCGATGGGTTCGCCGTCCTCGCGGGTACTCTGGAAGTCCGCCTCCCCCGTCAGCACCCGGCGCAGGGCGTCCATGGCCTTAGCGGGGTCTACGCGGCTGTCCCCGGTCTGGCCGGAGGCGGGGCCGACGGTGAAGGTCTCCGGCTGGCCGTAAAGCCGGTGAGCGGCGGAGACGGCGGAGAATTTATCCGCGTCGAAGCCGAAGCTCTCGGTGTAGACCGGCGTCTCCTGCCCCCGGCCCAAAACGGTGAGGGTGAACTTGCCTGTCGCCGGGTCAAAGCGCGCCGTCACGGTTCCGCTCCCGCCGGGGGCGTGGGCCAGGGCGGCCTCCAGCACGTCCCCCCTCAGGGTAAGCTCCTTGATGTCATGATCCAGATCGGCGTAGACCTTCACCGTCCCGTCGGGCCTGTTTACCACCAGATCCGGCATACCCGGCTCATCGCCGTTCAGCTGGGCGCTGAATACCTCCGGCGTTCCGCCGGGGCGGGCCTCCGCCTCCGCCAAGCACTGGATCCCAAGGAAGAAGTGCCAGATATCCTGTTGGGCCGTATGCTCTATACCCACGCGGTAGTCCTCGTACCAGAAAAGCGTCTCCAGGGGCTTTTTGTCCGTATGCTCCAGTTCATCGTAGGACAGCGGCCGGGGGGCGAAGTGATCCGCCTCCGCGGCGGCGTACCGGCGGAAGATCAGGCGCTCCGCGCCGGAGAAGGTGACGGCGCGCACAGTGGTCTGCCCGGCAGGGGCATATTCCACCTGAAAGACGTTCTTCTCCGGGTCATACCGCGCGTTGACGGCGCCGCCCCCCTCCCGGTCGGTGAAGCCCACCTTATCGTAAAAGCTCTCGTCGATCCAGCCCACATAGAACTGCCCGTCCCGGTAGCGGTAAACGCTGACCGTCTCCTCGCCGGTCACGGACACATTGTTGGCCACCAGCTCGTCCCTGCCGTCGCCGTCCAGATCCACGCCGTAAACGTCAGGCTCGCCCCCCGGGCCTATGGCCTCCGCCACGCACATCGGCCAGCCGGTGAGATCCAGCCAGAAATGCCAGGTGGAGCCGCCGTCCGGGTCGGCGTCCACCGTCACCCGGTAGTCGGCGAAGCCCATCAGATCCTCCAGCGGGTGGAAGGCGCCGGCGTCCGGCCCCTCCGCCCCCAGGACCATTTCCAGATAGGCGTTCACCGTGGCAAGGTCGTCCTCCGCCCTCACGCCAAGCTCCATATCGTAAACGACGCCCTCGCAGATGAAGATGGTGCGGCAGGACCAGGGGTAGGCGGCCCCGTCCTCCGCCTGGGAGAGAAACAGCCACACGGTAACACCGGCGTACTCCAGCGTCTCGTCCGGCAAGCCGGGCAGGCCGTAATTCTCCGGCACCCCGAAGGTGCAGGTCATCTCCAGCCGCTCCTCCCCGCGCCGGGCGGTAAAGGAGAGGCTCTTCCAGCCGGAGGCGTCGGTCACGTCCCGATCCTCCCGGTGCTGAAGCTCGATATCCGAAAGCTCCGCCCCGGCGGCCAGCAGATTTTCCGCCAGGAGCGTGCCGCCGTAAGCGTCCGTGACGGTGGACATATCCTCTATCCGCTCCGTGGTGACGCCGCCCGGGGCAAGAAAGCGCGGCAGGATCAGCACGGCGGCCAGCACCGCCGCCGCGGCGGCGCCCGCCCAGGCCAGCCGCTGTCCCAGCCGTCGCCGGGGCTTATCCGGCCTTGCGCCGCTCACCTCGGCCATGTCGATCTCCCCTATGGCCTCCAAAAGCATCTCAGGATTCATCTATCAAGCCCTCCTCCGTCAGTGATCGTCTCAGCTTCTTCCTGGTCCTGGCCAGCATGGACTTGACCTTGCTCTGGGAATACCCGAAGCGATCCGCAATGTCCGCCACAGGGTCAAGATACCAGTACCGGCACAGAAAGACGCGCTTTTCCGCCGTGGGAAGCTCCCTGACGAACCGATCCAGCGCCTGGATCAGCTCCTTCGCCTCCGCCTGGGTCTGGGGATCCCCGCCGGAAGGAATGTCCCCGGCCAGCTCCTCCAGGGCCAGGGACATCTCCCCGCCCCGCTTGGCGGCGCTCCGGCGGCGCCAGCATTTGATGGCGTTCTGCCGGGTGATCTTGCCCAGGAAGGTGCGCAGATCCTCCGGCTCGTGGGGCGGAATGGCGTTCCACACCCCCAGCCAGGTGTCGCTGACCACCTCCTCGGCGTCGCGTTGGCTGCCGGTGATCCGTTCGGCGATGGAAAGGCAGTACCGCCCGTATTTGTTTTCGGCCTCCCGAATGGCCCTCTCGGCCCTTTTCAGGAAAAGCTCCACGATCTCTCTGTCCTTCATACCTGCCCCCCTGGGAAAAAGCGTTCTCACCTATAATCACCGCAAAAATCCGCCCCCGTCGCGCGGGAGGAGGATATTTATACGAAAAATTTTGCAGAAACGCAAAAGGGGCCGCCTGCGTCGTCGCGGAACTGGCTTCACCTCGCGTCCCCGCGCGGCGGGAACGCTCAGGCGCACGGTTCGCTCCTCCTTCCCCCATCGGGCAACGGCCCGATGGGGCCCCCAATGCAGCACGCCTGACGATTTACGAAAAAACCATCGTACAACCTTGTAGGGGCCGCCTCTCTTGGCGGCCCGTGGCACCATCGAATTTCGCAACGGTTCATTCTTACGCTTCCGTAGGGGTCGCCCTCCCGGGCGACCCGTCCATCGTTGATTGACCGCCCGGTGGTTGACCGGGACGGGCCGCCGGGGACGGCGGCCCCTACGGGTGCGTAAAACGTAATGCACCGGAAATTCGTTTGGCGGGCCGGCCGGGTGTCCGGCCCGTACGGGGGGTTTGTGCGTTGGGGGGAAAGCGAAATCATTATTGGAAATTCGTTGCGTATGACGTGGGCCGCCGTGGGCGGCGGCCCGTACAGCCATTAACGAAACAGCTCTATTAGACGCCGTAGGGGCCGCCGCCCACGGCGGCCCACAATTCAAATACGCGGCGTAGCCGCAACCATTTTATAGGGCGGATTCCCGGAAATTCGGCGGGCCGCCTGGAGAGGCGGCCCCTACAAGGTTGAATTTGTGTCTCTGCAAAGAAGATAGTCGGTTGAGACATCAAGTATATCTGCAATCTGAACCAGTTTATCCACTGGCGGACGGGACCTGCCGCTTTCGTATTTGCGGTAATTACTCAATGTGATATAAAGCATATCCGCCATTTGCTGGGCGGTGTAGCCTTTCTCTTTTCGCGCCGCGTTCAATCTTTTCCCGAGCATCGTTTACCTCTTTTCTTAAGGTTCCTCCGTCTTTTCGTCTCTGCACAATAAATAATCCGTGGACACGTCCAGAATATCCGCAATTCGGACAAGTATTTTCAATGATGGGCTTGTGGTACCGCTCTCATAATTGCGGTAAGTCCTGATGGCTACGTTGATCTTGTCCGCCATCTGCTGGGCCGTGAACCCCCGCTCTTTCCGCACCGCGTTTAATCTTTCTCCGAACATAGCGTTTTAAGGTTCCTCCGTCTCCCCGTCTCTGCACAATAAATAATCCGTGGATACGCCAAGAATATCAGCGATTTGAACCAGCTTGTCTAAAGTCGGTCTTGCCTTTCCGCTCTCATAGAATCGGTACGCGCTTATGGTTATATCCAGCATATCCGCCATCTGTTGTGCTGTAAAGCCTTTTTCTTTACGCACTATATTTAGCCTTTTCCCCAGCATGGTATACCTCCATAATGTGCTTGACAGTATAGAAATTTTATACTATAATTTGGCTTGTCCTCAAGTCAAATATTTCTATACTATGTTATAGGAGGTATTCACTATGCCGCGTACATATGATGAGGAATGGGTCAAAAAATGGCTGGAAGAATGGCCGCCGGAGCATTACAAGATGACGGTCATAGAGGCCGCCGGATTTCTGGAGTACGGGCCGGGCGTTTTGTTCGCGCTGGCGGCCTCGTACAATTACGGCTTTCAGCGGGGGCGGAATTATGAGAAAAACGCCGCCAGGCGGAGGTGTTCCGGGCGGCGCTGAACCGAAAAAATCCGTTTTCGCCGTCTCTCCCCTCATTTTGCAATTGATTTGTCCGCTTTGTCATGATAAAATAGGCTCAGATAACCATGAAAGGAATCGGGAGCATGACAAACGAGGTACGCGCCCGCCGCCTCACCGGGGAGCGGGCGCTTTTTATGAGCCGGGATCTGAAAATCTTTGACACCATCTTTGACGACGGCGAATCCCCCCTGAAGGAGAGCCGGGGGATCGAGCTTACCAACTGTATGTTCAAGTGGAAGTACCCCCTGTGGTACTGCCGGGATATCCGTGTCACGGACTGCCAGTGGTTTGAGATGGCCCGGGCCGGGGTGTGGTATACGGACGATATGGAGGTCAACCGGGCTGTGATCGAGGCCCCCAAGAACTTCCGCCGGTGCCGCGCCCTCACCCTGCGGGACGTGGATATGCCCAACGCCGCCGAGACGCTGTGGCACTGCGACGGGGTGACGCTGGAGAACGTCTCCGTTAAAGGCGACTATTTCGGCATGAACAGCCAAAACGTGACGGCGAAAAACCTGCGTCTGGTGGGCAACTACTCCTTTGACGGCGGCAGGAACATCACCGTGGAGAACTCGCGCCTTCTCTCCAAGGACGCCTTCTGGAACGGGGAGAACATTCTGGTGCGGGACAGCTTCATCTCCGGGGAGTATCTGGGCTGGAACGGGAAAAACCTGACCTTTGAAAACTGCACCCTCGAGAGCCTTCAGGGTATGTGCTACATCGAGAACCTGACCATGCGCAACTGCAAGCTCCTGAACACCACCCTGGCTTTTGAGTACTCCACCGTGGAGGCGGACATCGTGGGCGGGGTGGACTCCGTCATCAACCCCACCTCCGGCACCATCAGGGCCGATTCCATCGGCGAGCTGATCATCGAGCGGGACAAGGTAGATCCCGGCAAGACCAGGATCCTGCTGCGGGACGGCAAGGTGAGTGCCTGATGTACGATTTTGACAACGTCCCCTCCCGCTTCGGCACGGGTTCTTTGAAATGGGACGAGTGCGCCCCCGGCGAGCTTCCCATGTGGGTGGCGGATATGGACTTCCCCGCCGCGCCGGAGATCCGCGCCGCTCTGGAGGAGCGGGCCGCCCACGGCGTATTTGGCTACAACATTCTCCCGGAGGCGTGGGCGCAGGCGTATATACGCTGGTGGCGGGAGCGCCACGGCTTTGAGATGCGCCCGGAGTGGCTCATCTTCTGCGCCGGCGTGGTTCCGGCCATCTCCACCTGCGTGCGCAAGCTCACCACCCCGGCGGAGAAGGTGCTGATCGAGACGCCCGTCTATAACATCTTCTTCAACTCCATTCTCAACAACGGCCGCGTCCCCCTGGAGGTCCCCCTGCTCCGGGACGGGGACGGGCTGTATCACCGGGACTTCGCCGCCCTGGAGCGGGCTATGGCCGACCCGCAGGCGTCGCTGATGATCCTGTGCAACCCCCACAACCCCGTGGGGCGGATCTGGCCCCGGGAGGAGCTGGCCCGGATCGGCCAGCTGGCCCAACAGTACGGCGTTACGGTGATCTCCGACGAGATCCACTGCGACCTGACCGATCCCGGCGTCTCCTACGTCCCCTTCGCCTCCGTCTCCGATATCTGCCGGGCCGTGTCCGTCACGTGTATGGCTCCCACCAAGGCCTTTAACATCGCCGGGATCCAGACCGCCGCCGTGTGCGTCCCGGAGCCGCGCCTGCGGCACAAGGTCTGGCGGGGCCTCAACACCGACGAGGTGGCGGAGCCAAACACCTTCGCCGTCCCCGCCGCCATCGCCGCCTTTGAGAAGGGCGGGCCGTGGCTGGACGAGCTGAGGGAATACATCTACCGCAACAAGGGCTTCACCCTGGAGGCGCTGAAGGCCGTGGCCCCGCAGATCGCCGTCACCCCCTCCCAGGCCACCTATCTTCTGTGGCTGGACTGCTCCCGGGCGGCGGAGGACACGGACGCGCTCTGTGACTTTATCCGCGCCGAAACGGGCCTGGTGCTGTCCCCCGGCGGGCAGTTTGGCGGCGACGGGCATCAGTTTATCCGCCTCAATCTGGCCGCCCCCCGGGCGCGTCTGGCGGACGGCCTTGACCGCTTCGCCCATGGTCTTTCGCTCTGGCGGAAGAAATAATATAAATATATAAATATAAAAAACACGGGGCCGCCTCTCACTAAAGAGGCGGCCCCATTATTATGCGATTATGCGCTTACGCTTCCTTGCAGTAGATGTGGTACGGCTGGCCCTCGATGTAGATGGGGGTAAGCTCGGCCTGGATCAGCGGGCGGGCGTAATTCAAAAACGCCGGGAGCATATCGGTGAAGTTCTCGTTGACCCACTCCAGGGGGACCTTCTTTTCCAGGTTCGCCACCTCGGAGATGGGGTGAAGCTCGGTGATGCACTGGTAGGGCTTGTTGGAGACGCGCCGGAGGGCCACCATCTCGCCGCTGTGGCCCTGGAAAGCCGCCTGGGCCGCCGCGCCGCCCACCTGATACGCCTCGGTGATGTCGGTGCGGCTGGTCAGATGCGACGCGCACCGCTGGAGGGTGGAAAGCTCAATGGAACGGGTCTTGGTGTCCAGGCTGCGCTCCACCTGTCCGGCCAGATACCGGGCCGTGCCGGTCAGGTTCTTGTGGCCGAAGGCGTCCACACGCCGGGGATCGTCGGAAAGCTCGCAGACGTACCGGCCGTCCTCCAGCTTGACGCCCTCGGAGACGGCGATGACGATGCTGGGCTTTTTCTCCTGCATGACGCGGACTTTTTCGATGAAGCGATCCACATGGAAGGGTACCTCGGGCAGACAGATCATGTCCACGCCCTCGCAGTCCTCGCCGCGGGCCAGGGCGGCGGCGGCGGTGAGCCAACCGGCGTTGCGGCCCATGATCTCCACGATGGTCACATACTTGGAGCCGTACACCGTGGCGTCACGAATGATCTCCTTCATGACCACGCTTATGTATTTGGCGGCGCTGCCGTAGCCGGGGGTGTGGTCGGTGATCATCAGGTCGTTGTCGATGGTCTTGGGTACGCCCATAAAGCGGATATCGGAGCAGACGTGTTCGCCGTAATCGGCAAGCTTGCCGATGGTGTCCATGGAGTCGTTGCCGCCGATATACATGAAGTACCCCACGTCCAGCTCCTCCAAAAGAGCCATCAGCTTCTTGTAGGGTTCCTCGTTCTCCCGCCAGTCGGGGAGCTTGTAGCGGCAGGAGCCCAGATAGCTGGAGGGGGTGCGCTTGAGAAGCTCGATCTCAAGGCCCGTTTTGAACTTTTCGGAGAGGTCGATGTACTTGCCCTGTAAAAGTCCCTCTACGCCGTGGAGCATACCGTAAACGTGTTCGGCTCCGCGGGCGCGGGACGCCTCGTACACGCCCGCCAGAGAGGAATTGATGACCGATGTGGGACCGCCGGACTGACCTACCATCACATTCTTGCTCATTTGATATCCTCCTTGTTAATTTTATTCAATAGCTCACAAACCACGGGGACAAATCCCCACAATTTTGTTCATTGTAACATATTTCCCCGGATTTGGCAACCGGGTTTTTGATGTTTTTTCCGAATTATCATTTTCGGGGACGTTTTTCCCGACTGTCAATAAAATTTTATTGATTTTCGATAAATTCTTATTGACATTCGGAAATAGCTGTGCTACTATAAGCGCGAAAGGAGCGGATAAAAATGGGACAAAAGGAGTTATCCCTACTGTTAAAGGTGGTCGTGGTGGTGCTGGCGGTGTTTCTGGCGGCGGTGCTGATCTTCTTCGTGCCGATGCTGGGGCGCAGCGTGTCGGAATACTACGCGGGCGCGGGCGACGCCGTTAAGACCGTCATATTCGGCTGGGTGGTGCCTGGAATCGTGGCGGTATCCTCCGTCCCCGGCTTTATCTCCCTGTGGCTGGCCTGGGGGATCTTCACCGAAATCGGGCGGAACAACAGCTTCTGCGCCGGAAACGCCCGGCGGCTTCGGACCATCAGTCGGCTGGCCCTGGGGGACACCCTGGTTTATGTGATCCTGGCGGTGTCGGTGCTGGCGCTGGGGCCGAAGCACCCCTCGGTGCCGCTGATCTTCGTGTCCGTCACCCTGTTCGGCGCGGCGGTGACCATCTGCTGCGCGGCGCTGTCGCACCTGACCCAGAAGGCCGCCGACCTGAAGGACGACAACGATCTGACCATTTGAGGTGACAATATGATCACTGTGAATCTTGACGTGATGCTGGCGAAGCGGAAGATGAGCCTGACGGAACTCTCCGAAAAGGTTGACATAACACTTGCCAATCTGTCCATTCTCAAAACCGGCAAGGCCAAGGCGGTGCGGTTCTCCACTCTGGACGCCCTGTGCCGCGCCCTCCAGTGCCAGCCGGGGGAGCTTTTGGAGTTTACGGAGGACGGGGAAGCATGAAAAAAACGCTGTTTGCCGCGCTGGCGGCGCTTCTCCTGCTCACCGGGTGCGGAGTTCAGGACGTCCAGGGCCGTGCCTCCCGGGAGCTGGGCATCGACGTGTCCGGGGGTGCCGTTGTGAGCAGCTATGACACCCACGGTGGCAATAGCGACGGGACGACCTGTATTGCTTACCGTTTTGACAACGACGCCGTCCTGGACGAAATCAGAAGCTCTGAAAAATGGAACAAATTTCCCCTCGATGATACGGTACGGGCATTGGTTTATGGCTTGTCTGACGCGACAACGCGAATTGGGCCTATGTTGAACGACAGCGAGGGACACCCGATCGTCCCGGAAATCCAGAACGGGTATTACCGGCTGATCGACAGGCAAAATGGCGCGGAGACGGATATTTTAGACAGGTATTCATTCAACTTTACATTAGGGCTGTATGATGCCGATACCAATACCTTATATTTCTGTAAGCTGGACACCTGACGGGCATACCGCGGCGGGGAGGCCCCGCCTGACAGGCGGGCGGGGGATCAGCTTTTTCTCTTTTCCCGAAATGGAAAAGAGAAACCAGAGGGGGGTACGACCCCCCATCTGGAATCCCCCGGGGGAACGCCCGCGGGGAGATGGTGCGGAAATTGGGATTTTCCGCGCACAGGGTTTGCCGGGAATTCGGCGGGCCGCATTGGGGGCCCAATCGGGCCGTTGCCCGATTGGGAAAGGACGAGCCGAGCCAGCGCCTGAGGGCGAATACTTGCAGCCCGAGGTTAAGCGGCTCGCGCGAGAACGCGACGGCCCCTACAACGCTGAATGAAATGTTTACTGGAATTTGATAAACGTCTTTCCCAACGAACTCCCTATTATATGTTTTTCCCGTACAACGAACCCGTACGGGCCGGACACCTGGCCGGCCCGCCTTCCGATTTACGAAAAATCTATCCTCATACGCCGTACGGGCCGCCGCCCTCGGCGGCCCAGCGAATTATCGGAAAGCCTCCCCATAAGTTGTAGGGGCCGCCTCTCTTGGCGGCCCGAAATTGGAATACGCGGCGCAGCCGCAACCTTTTAAGGGGGGCGGCACCGTAATTCGTTTGGCGGGCCGTATTGGGGCCCCATCGGGCCGCTGCCCGATGGGGAAAGGAGGAGCGAACCGTGCGCCTGAGCGTTCCCGGCGCGCGGGGACGCGAGGTTAAGCCTGTTCCGCGACGACGTGTCCGGCCCGTACGGAAAAATTATGCGTTGGGAGAAAGCGAAATCATTATCGGAAATCGTTGCGTAAGACGGCGGGCCGCCTGGAGAGGCGGCCCCTACGGCCATTGACGAAAGATTTTTCAAAAATAACACATTCTTCCCTTAAGAACCGTAGGGGCGGGTTCCAACCTCGCCCGGCCATGATTGTCCCAAAAGAAAGGAGCTTTTTATGGAAAACGAAAATAAAAATCCCGAAGCCCTTCAGCCCGCGGAGACTTCCGCCCTCTCCCCCGCGCGGGAGCCTGTGGTTTTCTCCCCCTTCGACTGGCTGGCGGTGGTTTTGGGCGTGGCCCTGGGGGCGCTGTGGTTCCGGGTTTTCTCCCTGGAGTCGCTCTTGGCCGTACCGGGCCTTGGCACCACGGCCTTTGTACTGGGGGCGCTGGCCGCCGAGTGCGTCTATCTGCGGGGGAGGCTCCGCCCCACCCGCTCCGGCCTCTTTCTGGTGATCTGCACGTTGCTGCTGGCCGTGGCGGCGGGGCTTTTCCCGGACTACTCCGTGCGCATGATCGACCTTATGCTGCTATCGTGCCTGACCCCGGCCTCGGCCCTGGCGCTGACGGGGCGGGGATTCCCCGCCCTCACTGCTTCGGTTATCCCGGAGACGGCGCGGCTCTTTGTCCCCAACCTGTTCCGGCATTTTCTCAAGCCCTTTCAGGCCCTGCGGCGGCGGGAGAAGGGACGCAACGGCTTCTGGATCGTGATGCTGACGCTCCTGCTGATGGTGCCAGTGCTGGCGGTGATCCTGTCGCTGCTGGCCGGGGCGGATCAGGTATTTGAGGCGATGCTGGGGGACGTGGGGCGCTCCATCAAGGAGGCCGTCCTGCGGGGCTGGTTCCTGTGGGACTGGTTCAAGGCCGCCGTGCTGGGGCTGATGCTGTTCTCCTTCCTCTATTCCCTGGCCCGCCCCGCCCCGGAAAAGGAGAGCCTCCCCAAAGGCGACCCCGTCTCCCTCTCCTGCCTGCCCTATATCGCGGGTCTGGCGGTACTCGACATCATCTACGCGGTGTTCGCCGTCATACAGTTCGTGTTCCTCTTCGGCGGGGCGGAGACGGCGGCCATGCAGGGCGGCTTCGCCCAATACGCCCGGCAGGGCTTCTTCCAGCTGGCGGCGGTGGCGGGGATCAATCTCTGCGCCGCGCTCCTGTGCGCCGCCCCCTCGGGGAAGGGCAAGAAGGCCGTGAACGCGCTGGCCTACGTCCTCATCGGCCTCACCGCCGTGATCCTTGTCTCCGCCCTCTACCGTATGTGCCTCTACATCGGCGTCTACGGGCTGAGCCTTTTGCGGTGCGGCACCCTGGTCATCATGGCGTGGATCGCCGTGGCGCTGGCCGCCGTGACGGTCAGGCTCGCCAAGCCCGGCTTCCGGGTGTTCCCGGTGTTCCTGTGCGCGTTCCTGGTTTTGTGGCTGGCATTGAATTATGTTAACATCGACGCGGTGATCGCCCGGTATAACGAGGCCGCCTACCGGCGCGGGGATATCGAGGAGTTTGACCGGGACTATCTCCGGGAGCTGGGGCCGGACAAGGCCCAGAACGCCTCCGCCGCCTGGCCGGACAAGGTGCTGTTCCCCCGGGAGTAAAAAATGACCAGCTTTTTCAAGGATACGCCAAGATCCTATCTTCTGGTGGCCGCGTTTGGTATTCTGGCGGGTCTTTCCGTTGTGTTTTTCATGATACTGCCGGACAACAGCTTATGGTCGTTCTATTTTTGGAGTTCAGGGACGTTCGGCTTTTGGGCGTTTTCCACCTCGTTGATCGTCCTGTTCAGTGAAAGCAAAAAGTGCGCGGCCATCAACGCGGGGATCTATATCTTCCTGATGTTTTTTATCACAACGGCGCGTCAATCCCTTCTCGTTTTTCACAGCGGAGGAACGCAATTCGGCTCTCTGTCGGAGCTGACGGTAAACAGCATCGGCGGCTGGCTCGCTTACAGTATTCCGCCCGCCCTGGTATGCGCCGCCCTGGGGGTCATCTTATGGCACGGAAGGCTGCAATCGGCGTTGGGGAAAACGCTCCGGCTGTTACCTGCGGTATTTATGCTCTCGGAAACAGCCGTCCTTTTTTACAGCGTCTTGGCCCGTCATACAAAGCTCTTTTCGGCGCTGAGCGACCTTGCCTGCTTCCTCGGCTATCTCACGATCCTTTCCAGGCGGGCTTCCTGCAAGTGACAGCGACGCCTCGTTCAAGCAGCGGGCTTTTTTCGACAAGGGCGGCAATACGTTTTTTGACAAGCTGAAAAATCCCGTGTACCGACGCGGTACACGGGATTTTTTATATTTTTATTATAGATAAACTTATCTCTTCTTCCCGAATTTGCGGGGCTTTTCGGCGGTGCCGCCCAGGGTCTCGTCCAGCTTTTTCACCAGCTCCCGCTGTTCGGCATTGAGGCTCTTGGGAATGGTGACCGCCACGGTGATGTACTGGTCGCCCCTGCCGGCGGAGCGGAAATAGGGGATCCCCTTGCCGCGCAGGCGGAAGGTGTCGCCGTGCTGCGTACCGGCGGGAATGGTGAATTTGGCCTTGCCGTCCAGGGTGGGGACCTCCAGCTCCGCGCCCAGCATGGCCTGGGTGACGGTGATGGGGATCTCGCACAGCACCGACGTGCCGTCCCGCTCAAAAAGCTCGTGGGGACGGATAGAGACGGTCAGCAGGATATCCCCGGCGGGGCCGCCGTTGTACCCGGCGTGGCCCTGGCCGGAAAGGGACATGGTGACGTTGTTCTGGATACCGGCGTCGATGTGGACGTTCACCGTCCTCTGGCGGCGTATACGCCCCTGGCCCTTGCACTTGGGGCAGGGATCCTTGACGATCTTGCCCTTGCCGTGGCACCGGGGACACTCGGACTGGACGCGGCTCATGCCCAGGAAGGTGCGCTGGGTGGTGACGGTATAGCCCGTGCCGTGGCAGTCGGGGCAGGTCTCGGCGCTGGAGCCTTTGGCACAGCCGGAGCCGTGGCAGTCGTCGCACAGCTCGATCCGCGTGACGTTCAGGGTCTTGTCACAGCCGAAGGCGGCCTCCTCGAAACTCAAAGAGACGCCCAGATGGATATCCTCCCCCGGACGGGGGCCGTTTTTGCTGTGGGAGCGCCCGCCGCCTCCGCCGAAGCCGAACATATTGAAAAGGTCGTCCAGTCCCCCGAAGCCGGAGAACTCAAAGCCGCCGTAGCCGCCGTTCTGGGAGGCGTAGCTGGGATCTACCCCGGCAAAGCCGAACTGGTCGTACTTGGCCCGCTTCTCCTTGTCGGAGAGGATCTCGTAGGCCTCCCCGGCCTCCTTCATTCTCTGTTCGCACTCCTTGTCGCCAGGGTGCAGATCGGGGTGGTTCTCCTTGGCGATCTTGTAGAAGGCCTTTTTCAGCTCCTCGTCCGTTGCCGTTTTGGAAACGCCAAGCACCTCGTAATAGTCTCGTTTATCAGCCATGCGTCGTCGCAAAGATCGCTTCCCTCGCCGTGCCTCGGTCAGCACGGCTCAGGCGCGGATCTTGCTCCTCCTTTCCGTCCCGAACCCGCGCCGTGGGGCTGGGCCGGTGAATCATAAGGTTGCGGAGCCGCGGTAACGGCTCCGCAATTAAAATTATTTCTTGTCGTCGTCCACGGTGTAGTCGGCGTCGTAATAGCCGCCGTTGCCGGGGTTCTGGCCGCCCTGGTTGGGGTCGTAGCCGCCCTGCTGGCCGGGGTTGAAGCCCTGTCCCTGGGGGTTGGCCTGGGCGTAAAGCTTCTCGCTGACCTTGTAGAACACCTGGGTGAGACTGTCGGTGGCGGACTTGATGGCGGCGGAATCGGTACCGGCCAGGGCCGTCTTCAGGGTCTGGAGGGCGCTCTCCACCTCGCTCTTGTCGGCGGGATCGAGCTTGTCGCCGGACTCGCTGAGGATCTTCTCGGTCTGGTAAACCATCTGGTCGCCCTGGTTGCGGGTCTCCACTTCCTCCTTGCGCTTGGCGTCCTCGGCGGCGTACTGCTCGGCCTCCCGAACGGCCTTGTCGATGTCGTCCTTGGACATATTGGAGGAGGAGGTGATGGTGATGTGCTGTTCGCGGCCGGTACCCATATCCCGGGCGCTGACGTTGACGATGCCGTTGGCGTCGATATCGAAGGTCACCTCGATCTGGGGGACGCCGCG
>CANPWM010000008.1 GCA_947584295.1 uncultured Oscillospiraceae bacterium
CGCTGATGCGCTCCGTCGCCCAGCGCCAGGGTCTGCATATCAGCGTGGATATCGTAGACTGAAAACGCGCAAATCCATCTGTGCCGCGGGGCCTCGCCCCGCGGCATTTCAGTTGACAGGGGCCAAAAGCCTGTGCTACAATAACCACAAATGACGGCGGGAAGTGAGTTTTATGGAGCTTATTGAGACGGGCAGGATCGTCAACACCCACGGACTGCGGGGCGAGGTGAAGATCGAGCCCTGGGCGGACTCCCCGGAGGCGTTCTGCGCCTTTGAGCGGCTCTTTACAGAGGGCGTGGAACGGGCCGTGGAGCGTTCCCGGGTACAGAAACGCTTTGTGATCGCCAAGCTCGCCGGGGTGGACACCATCGAGGAGGCGGAGAAGCTCCGCAACCGGGTGGTGTATGTGCCGCGGGAGGACATCGCCCTGGAGGACGGCGGATTTTTGCTCTCCGATCTCATCGGCTGCGCGGCCTTCGACCAGGACGGCGCGGCTCTGGGGAAAGTCACGGATATCCTCACCCCTCCCGGCGGCGAGGTGCTGGAGATCCGGGGGGCGCGGGAGATCTTAGTCCCGCTGAACGACGAGTTTCTCTTAGAGGCGGACGTGGCGGCGGGGCGCGTGACGGTGCGGCTGCTGGAGGGTATGTGATGCGGTATTGGATCGACATTATGACCCTGTTCCCCGACACCGTGGGGGATATGATGAACGAGTCCATTCTGGGCCGGGCCCAGGACCGGGGGATCATACGCGTTGAGACGCACCAGATCCGGGACTACACCAAGAACAAGCAGTGCCAAGTGGACGACTACCCCTATGGCGGCGGGCGGGGCTGTGTAATGCAGGCCCAGCCCCTTTACGACTGCTGGCGGTTCATCAACAAGGCCCACCGGCAGCGGGTACACACGGTCTTTCTCTCCCCCTGCGGCAAGACCTTCACCCAGGCGGACGCCAGGCGTCTGGCGGCGGACTACGACAAGCTGATCCTGGTCTGCGGCCACTATGAGGGGGTGGATCAGCGGTTTATCGACGCGTGCGTGGACGAGGAGATCAGCCTGGGGGACTTTGTCCTCACCGGCGGGGAGATCCCCGCCATGGCGGTGGCGGACGCGGTGTGCCGGCTGATCCCCGGGGTACTGCCTGACCCGGAGTGCTTTCAGGAGGAGAGCCACTGGGACGGGCTTTTGGAGTACCCCCAGTACTCCCGCCCGGAGGTGTGGCAGGGGCGGCAGGTGCCGCCGGTACTGCTCTCCGGCGACCACGCCAAAATAGCCCGCTGGAGGCGCAAGCAGTCTATCCTCCGCACACGGGCGCGCAGGCCGGATATGTATGAAAAACTGCGTTTTCAGGACACAAAGCAGGAGCGGAAGCTCCTGGCGGAGATCGAAGAAGAATGGGAGGAAATCAAACATGGATATGAGATATGAAAAATACGCGAAGCTTCTGATTTCGGTGGGCATCAACGTCCAGCCGGGGCAGACGCTGGTGATCCGCTGTCCCGTGGACAAGGCGGCGTTTGCCCGTATGCTGGTAAGCGAGGCCTACAAGGCGGGGGCGCGGGAGGTCATCATGCGCTGGGGCGACCAGTTTATCGCCCGGGAGACGTATCTGCACGCCGCGGACGAGATCTTTGACACCTACCGCCCCTGGGACGCGGATATGCTGAACACCCTGGCCCGGGAGGACGCGGCGTTTCTCAGCGTCATCAGCTCCGACCCCGACGGCATGAACGGCGTGGATCACACCCGCATGATGCGGGAGAGCCGGGTCTTTGGCCCCGCCGTGGCGGAGTACCGGGAGGCCCAGATGGCCGACAGGATCCAGTGGTGCATCGCCGCCCTGCCGGAGAAAAACTGGGCCAAAAAGATGTTCCCCGGCGTCCCCGAGGACGAGGCCATGGAGAAGCTCGCCGAGGCCATCTTCTCCACCATGCGCATCACCGCCGATAACGACCCGGCGGAGGCGTGGCGGCGGCACAACGAAAACTTCAGCTCCCGCACCGCGAAGCTGAACGCGCTGGATCTTAAATCCCTGCGGTATACCAATTCCCTGGGTACCGACCTGACCATCGAGCTGCCCGAGGGCCACTACTGGGAGGGCGGCAGCTCCAAAAGCGCCCGGGGCGTGGTGTTCTTCCCCAATATGCCCACGGAGGAGATCTTCACCGCCCCTAAACGCGACGGCGTCAACGGGCGGGTGGTGTCCACCAAGCCCTTTTTGACCGGCGGCGAGATCATCGACAAATTCGCCTTTACCATTGAAAACGGCAGGATCGTCAAGGTGGAGACAGACGACCCCAAGCACCGCAAAATGCTGGAGGACGAGATAAGCGTGGACGAGGGGGCGCGGTATCTGGGCGAGGTGGCCCTGGTACCCTATGACTCCCCCATCTCTAACATGGACGCCCTCTTTTACGACACCCTCTTTGACGAGAACGCCAGCTGCCACCTGGCCTTCGGCGCCAGCTACCCCACCATCAGGGGCGGCGCGGATATGACCGAGGCCCAGCGCCTGGAGGCGGGCCTCAATCAGTCCATCACCCATGAGGACTTCATGGTGGGTTCCGCCGACCTGAACATCACCGGCGTCACCCACGACGGACGGGAGATCCCCGTGTTCGTCAACGGAAATTTCGCGTTCTGAGTGTGCGCGAAGCTTCTGTTTAAGCGCATTATACTATAAAGCGAAGTAACTGTCAAGTAATATTTTCTATTTATGCAAAAATTGCATCAATAAATTTTTTCTCCGCGCAAGAAAGCCCCCGGAACGGCTGTGCCGTTCCGGGGGCTTTTCCCGGCGAAAAAGGGGACGTGAAAACCCGCCTTTTAGGGGGTCAGCGCGCCTCCCCCGCCGGGGGCCTGTACTCCATGAGGTCGCCCACGGAGACGTGGAGGTAGGTGCAGAGCTTGCAGAGGAAGCGGGCGTCCAGGAGCCGGAAATCGCCGCGGCAATAGCGGCGGAAGGCGGCGGGCGAGATGGACAGGTCTTTGCAGAGCCTGTCCCCGGAGACACCCCGTTCCGCCAGCAGCGCCGGGATTTTGACGTGAAGCTCACCGTAGTTCATGTTGATCGCTCCTTTGGGGGGGGATTTGTCTATTCAGTATGCCATATTTTTCATAAGGGCGCGGACTATATGTCGTCTTTCGCACACAATGGGGGAAATTTTTTGAGGGCGGTGTAGGGGTCGCTCTCCCGGGCGACCCGTCCGGCGATGATGGACAGCCCGGTGGTTGACCGGGACGGGCCGCCGGGGACGGCGGCCCCTACGAAAGCGTAAGAATGAACCTTTGCGAAATTCGATGGCGCCACGGGCCGCCAAGAGAGGCGGCCCCTACAAGCCCTGATGAAAGATTTTGCAAAAATAACGCATAAATTTCCCTTAAAAACCGCCCGCCGAATTACCGAAAAGCTTCCCCGTAAGTTGTAGGGGCCGCCTCTCTTGGCGGCCCGCAATCCAAATAAGCGGCACAGCCGCAACCTTTTGGGGGCGGGGCGATAATTCGGGCATACGATTATCCCATAGACATTTTAGGACATATCGTCCTATTTGTCAACAGGAACAAGCGCATTGGTGTATATTTTTCTTGGTGATGAAAAATGCGTTTGCGGATTCGGGATTTGCGGGAAGACGCGGATCTGACACAACAGCAGGTTGCTGAAATCCTTATGTGTGACCAGTCCTTATACTCGAAATATGAGCGCGGCGAGAGACAGTTGCCCCTGGCGGCGGCTGTTCAACTGGCGGTGTTCTACAAGACGAGCATGGATTATCTTGTTGGATTGACCGACGACCCCACGCCATCGAAATAAATAACAATATCGACATACGCGGGCGGGTTTGGAACCCGCCCCTACTGACATTTTTTGAAGATTCCCAAAATTTTGATACATTGGCGCGTTATACGCAATGCGCTGGAAATTCGGCGGGCCGCCAAGAGAGGCGGCCCCTACAAGCTCTGATGAAAGATTTTGCAAAAATAACGCATAAATTTCCCTTAAAAACCGTAGGGGCGGGTTCAAAACCCGCCCGAAATGGGAATACGCGGCGGAGCCGCAACCTTTTTGGGGGGCGGATTGCCGGAAATTCGATGATGCCATGGGCCGCCGTGGGCGGCGGCCCGTACGGCGTTAAAGGGAAGATTGATGGAAATTCGGCGGGCCGCCTGGAGAGGCGGCCCCTACAAGCTCTGATGAAAGATTTTGCAAAAACACGCCGCCGGGGTGGACCGGCGGCGTGTTTCTTTTTTTCGCTTTATTTCTTAGAGAATTTGGTCATGGTCACGTCCTCGTCGTCGTAGGCGGCGGTGAGGGCGGGGTCATTGGCGCACAGGTGGAGCATCAGGCGGAACACGTCCTGGGGGTCGGCATTGAGGGCGGCGGCGATCTCCGGGGCGGTCATGGCCCTGCCGGTGGTGAGCAGAAGCTCACGGGCGCGGTTTTTCAGCTCGATGAGGACGCCGGCGCACTTCTTGCCGTACTCCACGGCGGGCTGGTGGTAGGCGTTGATATTGATGAGCTGGGCGTAGATGCCCACGGCCCGCTCCCAGATGGCGATGAGCTGGCCCACGTTGTAGGCGGAGACGCAGGGGACGGTGACGGTCATGGTCTTTTTGCCGTGGTCCTCCAAATTCTTCTTGGTGCCCAGCATGAAGGCGTTCAGATAGTCGCCGGAGGTGGAGTCCTCGCCCACGCAGACGGACTCGCCGGCGCGGTCCTTGAGGACCTGGACGAAGATGACGAAGATGTTGGAGGGGCCGCCCACCAGCTGCTGGACGTAGCTGTGCTGGTCGGAGGTGCCCTTATTGCCCATGACGGCAAGGCCCTGGTTGACCTTCTGGCCGTCCAGGTCAAGCTCCTTGCCCAGGGACTCCATCACCAGCTGCTGGAGGTATTTGGCCAGGAGGTCCAGGCTGTCCTTATAGGGGAGCACCACCTGGGTGACGCCGCCCTTGCCGCCGGACATTCTGTACCAGGCCAGGGCCATGATGGCGGCGGGGTTCTCCAGCATATTGGGCTCCCGACCCAGCTCGTCGCAGTCCGCGGCGCCCTGGAGGAAGCTGTCGATGTCGATGCCCTGGAGGGCCAGGGGCAGGAGGCCCACGGCGGACATGACGGAGGTGCGGCCGCCCACCCAGTCCCACATGGGGAAGCGGGCGATCCAGCCCTCGGAGACGGCCACCTTGTCCAGCTTGGAGTCCACGCCCGTGACGGTGACGGCGTGTTTGGCGAAGCTCAGGCCGTGCTTTTCATAGAAGGCCTTGGCCTCCACCATGCAGTTGCGGGTCTCGATGGTGCCGCCGGACTTGGAGATGATGACGGTGAGGGTCTCGTCCAGCTTGGACTCCACGGCGCGGAAGATCTCGTCCATACCGGCGGGGTCGGTGTTGTCCAGGAAGTAGAGCTTCATCTTATCCTCCGGGGTACCCAGGGCCTTGGAGACGAAAAGCGGCCCCAGGGAGCTGCCGCCGATGCCGCCCACCATGACGTTGACGAATTTGCCGCCCTTCTCGCCGGTGATCTTTCCGGCGTGGACGTCGGCGGCGAAGGCCTTGACGGCGGCCAGGGTGTCGGTGATCTCCTTCTGCAAGGCGGGCGTGGGGGCCAGCTTGGGGGCGCGCAGCCAGTAATGGCCCACCATGCGCTCCTCGTCCGGGTTGGCGATAGCGCCGGCCTCCAGCTCACGCATGGCCTTCTGGGCGGTGTTCATCTTCTTCTCCATGGAGAAGATATACTCCGGGTCCATATCCATGCCGCCCCACTCCATCATCAGCTTTGTCTTGGGGGAATAGAGAACGGTGTTGGCGTACATTGTCCAGTCATCCATAGGGTAGTCAGCTCCTTTGTGAATTGATAGTTAAGCTCAAAAGGCGCTCCGGGGCGTCTTTAAAGTTCTGGGTTTTGGCCTGCCACGTCCAGTTTTTCGACGTGGTGCCGGGGGTGTTCATGCGGGCCTCGTTCCCCTGCTCCAGCACGTCCTGGAGCTGGAGGATCACCACCCCGGCGGAGGAGGCGAACAGGCGCTCCTTCATTCTCCGGGCGGCCTCCGCGGGGTCAAGCTCCGGGTAGGCATGGGCGGCGTAACCGGCCAGCGTCTCGTTGTCGTGGGTGCCGGAATAGCCGATCTTGTCCTTGGCCGGGTAATAACCATAGAGGGGGCCGCCGTTCTGGTACTGCATGATGTCGGTACCCAAAAAGCCGCAGCGGCTCAGCAGCGCCCTGATGGCCGGGGTGATGGCGCCCAGATCCTCCGCCACGAAGGGCAGGGGGCCGAATTTTTCGTAGGCGGTTTTAAAGAGCGTAAGGCCCGGGCCGAAGATCCAGTGGCCGTCGGCGGGGGTCTTCCCCGCGGGAATGGCCCAGGCGGACTCGAAGCCCATGAAGTGGTCAAGGCGGGTGTAGTCGTAGAGATCCAGCATCCGGGCAAACCGGCGCATCCACCAGTCATAGCCGCTGCCGCGCATCACGTCCCAGTTGTAGAGGGGGTTGCCCCAGGCCTGGCCGTCGTCGTTCCAGGCGGGCGGCACACCGGCGATGAGGGTGGCATCGCCCTGGGCGTCCACGGTGAACTGCTCAGGCTCGGCCCACACGTCGGCGGAGTCGGCGGAGACGTACATGGGAACGTCGCCGATGATGGAGATCCCCTTTTCGTTTGCGTAGGCCCGCAGCTCCCGCCAGGCCAGCTCGAAGCGGTACTGGCAGAATTTTTGGAATTCCGCCTCCCGGGCCAGGGCCTCGTCCTCTAAAAGCGCCGGGGAATAGCGGCGGTATTTCTCCGGCCAGGCGGCGTGATGGCCGCTGGAGATGATCTTTTTGATGGCGGCGAAGGCGGCGTAGGGATCCAGCCACCGGGCGTTCTCCTGGGTGAACCGCCGATAGGCCGCGTCGGGGCTGAATTCGTCGAAGGCGGCCCGCAGCTCCGCCTCGCTCTCCGGCAGCAGGGCGATGTTCCCGGCAAAGGCCGACGCCCCGGCGTAGGGGGAGCCGTGCAAATCCGTGGGGCCCAGGGGGAGGATCTGCCAGTATTTCTGACCGGCGTCGGCCAGGAAATCCACAAATTTTCTGGCGCAGGGGCCGATGTTCCCCGGCCCCTTGGCGTTGGGCAGGCTGGTGATATGGGCCAGCACCCCCGCGCCACGGGCCAGGGGGCGGCCCAGGCGCTCTTTTTTGTGGAAGTGGAAGATGGCGGAGCCAAGAGACCAGAGGGTGACGTTGACCCTGCCCTCGCGGATCTCGTACCGCGCGCCGCCCAGGATATCGGTGACGTCCTCGCCCCGTAGGTCGATGGAGGCCTCCCGGGTCTCGCCGCCCCGGTTGATAAGGACGGCGATGCCCTCGTCCGCCCAGCACCGATACCAGCCGATAACGTCGTCGCCGAAGGCGAAGGGTTCAAAGGAGGCGTCGGGCAGCTCGGGGAAGGCGCGGCGGAGGTTGATGGCGTTGCGGTAGATGGTGTAGCAGTCCTTGTCCTCATGCCCCCAGGGGAAGGGGGCGCGGCAGAAGGGGTCGGGGTAGCCCTCCATGCCCGCCTCGTCGCCGTAATAGACGCAGGGGACGCCGGGGAGGGTCATTTGCATCAGCGCCAACAGCCACAGCCTGCCCTTGGCAAGCCCCCGCTGCTGGTCGGAAAGGCGGTAGTGGAATTTCTGCTCCTCGTTTAAGGTATCGGGGTGGGGCGCGCCGCCCAGGGCCGTAAAAACACGGGCCCGGTCGTGGCTGCCCATCAGGTTGAAGTTGGCGCTGAAGTTCTCCGGGGGGTAATTTTCCTGAATGGAGAGCATGGTCTCCAGCACGTTCTGGGCGGAGTTGGAGCCCAGGAGGTAGTAGAGTATGGCGTCCCGGAAGGGGTAGTTCATGACGCAGTCCAGCTCGCTGCCCAGGAAATAGCGGCGGCGCTCGCCGTAGCTTATCTTGTTGGAGGCGTCCTCCCAGACCTCGCCCATCAGGAGGCCCTGGCTGCCCTTTTCGGCCACCACGGCGGCCTTGATGCCCTCGATGAAGTCGTCGGGCAGCTCGTCGGCCACGTCCAGCCGCCAGCCCTTGGCCCCGGCCCGCAGCCAGTGGCGCACCACGGAGTCCTCATCGCCGCAGATGTAGCGGCGGTAGTCGGGGTTGCGCTCCTCCACGTCGGGGAGGTCGTCCACGCCCCACCAGCACTCGTAGCTGTGGGGGAAGTCGTAGAATCTGAACCAGTCGAAATATCTGGAATCCGGGCCCTGGCAGGCGCCGGGGCCGGGGTAGTTTCCGAATTTGTTGAAGTATTTGCTGTCACAGCCGGTGTGGTTGAACACGCCGTCCAAAATGATGGAGATGCCGTGCCGTTCGGCCTCTTGGCAGAGGGCCTTGAAGCTCTCCTCGTCCCCCAGCATCCCGTCGATCTTCCGATAGTCGCCGGTGTCGTAGCGGTGGTTGCTGACGGCCTCGAAGATGGGGTTGAGGTAGAGGGCGGTGACGCCCAGGCCCTGGAGATAGTCCAGCTTCTCCCTGATGCCGGAGAGGGTGCCGCCGTAAAATTCCCAGGTCTTGATCCGGCCGTCGCCCATGCGCTGATAGCGGACGGGGGTGTTCCAGTCCTCCACCATGGCCTTGGGGGTGCCGCGGCGCTTTTGGGAGAGGGTCTTTTCCGCCAGCTCACGCCAGTCGCTCCCCCGGTAAAAGCGGTCGGGGAAGATCTGGTAGCAGATGGCGTTTTTGTACCATTCCGGCGTTTTCCGGGGGACATAGGCCGTGACCTGATACTCCGGGCAGTCGCCGCCGTAGATCTCGCCGACGCCGCCCACCTTCCCCCGTTGGGGGCCGTACCAGCAGCTCCCGCCGTCGGAAAAGTGGAAGATGAAGCTGTACCAGTAGATCTCGGGCGATTCGGGGGTGAAGGTGTAGGTGAACCGTCCGCCCGCCCGGTTCATCACAAAATAGTCGTCGCTCCTGTTCTCTACCCGGATCCTCAGCTCCGCCCATTCGGGCTCGCCGTCCCAGGTGTCTATGGAAACGCAAACAGCGCCGCCGAGGGCGACAGCGCCAAAGGGTGTACGGAATTTCAATTCGCGGGAGTTGTGGTAGGCTCTCATACAGTTAAAGGTTCCTTTGCTGTTATTGCTGTTAAAAAATAATCACGTTCAGGGGGCGGGGGCCGCCCCCTGAGTCTGCCGGAAAAAGGCACGGCGGCCTTTTTCCGGCAGAGAGGCGATTTTTAGTCTTCCTCGTCCTCCGGGCCGCCCTTTTTGCGGCTCCAGGGTTCGATCTCCGGGTGGGTGCGCTGATACATGGCAAGATACTCCTGGGCGGCGCGATCCCAGCTGAAATCGGCGGCCATGGCGTTGTCCATCAGGCGCTCCCAGGCGTCGCGGTTGTTCCAGTAAAGCTCGCAGGCGTTCTGAATGGTGAAGAGCATCTCGTGGGCGTTGTAGTTGGCGAAGCTGAAGCCCGTCCCCTCGCCGGTGAACTGGTTGTAGGGGGTGACGGAGTCCTTAAGGCCGCCGGTCTCCCGCACCACGGGCAGGGTGCCGTAGCGCATGGCGATCATCTGGGAAAGGCCGCAGGGTTCAAAGAGGCTGGGCATCAGCAGCATATCCGCCCCGGCGTACATACGGTGGGAGAGGGCCTCGTCAAAGCGGATGCAGGCGGCGCAGCGCCCGGAACGCTCCCAGCTGTAATAGCTGAGCATATCCTCATACTGCTTGTCGCCGGTACCCAGGACGCAGATCTGGGCCTTGTCCAGAATCTCGCCGATGACGCGCTGGACAAGATCCATGCCCTTCTGCTCGGTGAGGCGGCCGATCATGACGATCAGCGGCACGTTGGGATCCACCTCCAGGCCCATCTCCGCCTGAAGCTCCGCCTTGCACTTGGCCTTCCCGGCCCGGTCGGCGGCGGTGAAGTGGTGGGGGATCAGCTTGTCCGCGGCGGGATCCCAGGTCTCGGTGTCGATGCCGTTCATGACGCCGTAAAGGATACTGGCCCTGTCACGGAAGATGAAGTCCAGCCGCTCGCCGAAGAAGGGGGTCTTGATCTCCTCGGCGTAGGTCTTGGAGACGGTGCTGAGGATATCGGCGTACAGAAGGCCGCCCTTCATGTAGTTGATGCTCCGCTCGTCGCACCGAAGCTGGCTGGCGGCGGCGGGTATCCCCCACAGACCCAGGATATCCCCCAGGACGTAGTCGCTCATCTGGCCCTGGAACTTCAGGTTGTGGACGGAGAACACCGTCTTGACGTTCTCATAGAGGGGAAGCCCCTGGTAAAACTCCCGTAAAAACACGGGGGCCAGGGCGGTGTGCCAGTCGTTGCAGTGCAGGACGTCGCACTTGAAGTCGGGCAGATACTGAAGGCACTCCACGATGGCCTTGGAGAAGTAGGCGATGCGCTCGCCGTCGTCAAAGTAGCCATAGGGGCGCTCGCGGTTGAAGTAGTACTCGTTGTCCACAAAGTAGTAGACCACGCCCTTGTAGGTGAGCTTTTCGATGCCGCAGTAGACATTGCGCCAGCCCAGCGACACGTAGAAGTCCGTCACATGGGTCATCTTGGACTTGTACTCGTCGGGTATGGTCATGAACTTGGGGATAATGACGCGGCACTCGCACCCGGCCTCCTTCAAGGCCTGGGGCAAGGAGCCGCCCACGTCGCCCAGGCCCCCCGTTTTCATGAACGGCACGGCCTCATAGGCGGCGAACAGAACTCTGAGTTTTCTCCTCATTTTCGGTTTATCCTCCTGTTTTATTCTGCCCCTCCCCAAAGCTGGGGAGGGGACAGGCGGAAATCAACGGGTCAAGACTTGATAAAGGTGGTGTCGCCGGTACCCTTGATGACGGATCCGGCGTGGACGACCTGGGACTTGTCAAGAATGACGTTCTCCACAACGGCGCCGTCCTCGATGACGCAGCTCTGCATGATGATGGAGTTGCGCACCTTGGCCCCCGCACCCACCTTCACGCCCCGGAAGAGAATGGAGTGATCCACCTCGCCCCGGATCAGGGAACCCTCGGAGACCATGGAGTTGCGCACCTTGGCGCCCTCCAGATACTTGGCGGGGGCGGCCTCGGCGGCCTTGGTGGCGACGGGACGCTCGCGGCTGAAAAGCTCCGCGGCCACGTCCAGGTTCAGCGTCTCCATGGAGTACTCAAAGTAATCGCGGCTGGTGAACATCTGGCGGGCGTAGCCCTCGTACTTATAGGCCCGGACGTCCATCTTGTCCAGATCGCCCTCGATGGCCTCGAAGAAATCAAGGTAGTCGATGGCGGCGTACCACTCGATGATCTTCATCAGCAGGTCGCGGGAGATCACGAAGGTGTCCAGCATGGCGTCCTCGTACTTCCTGGGGTTGGGCTTGAAGCCCACCACGCGCCCGTTCTCCACGGTGACGCCCAGCCTGTGGGCCTCGTCTCGGTCGGCGGTGTTGTAGACCATGGTGATGTCCGCGCCGGACTTGATATGCTCCATGATCAGGGGCCGGTAGTCCATGTGGGAGATGACGTTGGCGGCGGTCACCAGGATATAGGGGGCCGGGCTGCGCTCAAGATAGACGGTGTTGCGGCGGATATCCCGCAGCAGGAAGTGGCTGTTCTCGCTGTGTACGCCGAAAACGGAGCCGGGCAGGACGAAAAGTCCGCCGTTCTTCCGATCCAGATCCCACGCCTTGCCCGCGCCCACATGGTCGATGATGGAGCGGTACTTATAGGGGGTGATCAGGCCGATGGTGTTGATGCCGGAGTTCACCATGTTGGAGAGGGGGAAGTCGATGACACGGTAGTTGCCGCCGTAAGGCAGGGAGCCGATGGTACGGTCCTCCGTCAGCTCGCCCATTCCCTTTGTCTCGAAGTTGGCGGCGATAAGTCCGATTACTCTATCCATTATTTCACACCCTCCTTATTCAACAACAGCGTCGTCGCCCACGACGGCGATAGGCACATTGGCGTCGGCGGAGCCGAACGCGGCCTTGGCCTTGACGGTGGCGCCCTCGCCCACGATGGCCCGGACGACCTTGGCGCCCTTTTCAACGGTGACGTCGGGCAGGAGTATGGAGTCCACTACCTCGGCGCCCTCCTCAATGGTGCAGCCCGTGGAGATGATGGAATGTTCCACTTTGCCCAGGATAATGGAGCCGTTGGCCACGAAGGCCCGGTCTACGCTCCCCTTGGGGCCCACATAGTGGGGCGGCAGGGAGTCGTCCTGGGTGAGCGTGGGGAAGTCCTCGCTCATCAGGTCGAACTGAGGCTCGGCCTCCAAAAGATCCATGCTGGTCTCGTGGAAGGTGGGAATGGTTCCCACGTCCTTCCAGAAGCCCTCAAAGCGGTGGACAAAGAGGCGCTTGCCCTGGTTGAGCAAGGTGGGAATGATGTTCTTGCCGAAGTCATGCTCGGAGTCGGCGTCACGGGAGTCGGCGATGAGGGACTCCTCCAGCACCTTCTTGGAGAAGATGTAGATGCCCATGGAGGCCAGGTTAGACTTGGGCTTGGCGGGCTTCTCCTCGAAGTCGTAGATCTTGCCGGTCTCGTCGGCGGCCAGGATCCCCAGGCGCGGGGCCTCCTCCCAGGGGACGGTCATGACGGCGATGGTCAGGTCGGCGTTGTTGTCGATATGGGTGCGGAGCATCTTCCGGTAATCCATGCGGTAGATGTGGTCGCCGGAGAGAATGATCACATAGTCGGGGTCGTAGAGGTTTATGTAGTCTAAGTTCTGATAGATGGCGTCGGCGGTACCCGCGTACCACTGGCCGCCGGTCTCGGTGGCGTAGGGGGGGAGGATCGCAACGCCGCCGTCGTGGGAGTCCAAGTCCCAGGAGGAGCCGGTGCCGATATAGGTGTTCAGCAGGTAGGGTCTGTACTGGGTCAACACGCCCACGGTGTCGATGTTGGAGTTGGCGCAGTTGGAGAGGGCGAAGTCGATGATACGGTACTTGCCGCCGAAGGAGACGGCAGGTTTCGCGATGTGCTTTGTGAGAGCACCCAGCCTGCTGCCCTGCCCTCCCGCGAGCAGCATGGCTATGAACGGTTTTTTGTTTACCACAAGAAGACCTCCCTTTATATAGATATTTATTTAATTTTTAAATGAAAGCCAAAGGCTTTATCATTTTTTGGCATCGCAGATTTCGCGTCCGCAGACGCGAATAAAATTCAATCATTTTTCCAAGGACATGCGCCTTGGAAAAATGCCCTCTCAGGCCCCCCAGTGTGCGGCCCTTCCGGGCCGTGCGCGCAGGGGGCCGGCAAATTCCCTTAAAATTGAATGGACCCCGTCCATTCAATTTTAATTAAGTTTCCATACATCTTCCGCGTACTCCCTGATGGTGCGGTCGGAGGAGAAGATGCCGGAGCAGGCGGTGTTGTGGACGGACTTCTTGTACCACTCGCGCTTCTGGCCGTGGAGCTGCTCCAGGCGGTGCCAGGCGTCCACATAGGGCTGGAAGTCCTTCAGGACGAAGAACTCGTCGTTGGAGTTCATAAGGTTGGAATAGACGCTCTCGAAGCCGCCGGACAGCTTGGCGAAGGTGCCGTCGTTGAGCTGATCCACCACGCGCCGAAGCCGCGGGTTGGCGTCCACCTCGCCCCGGGCAAAGTAGCTCCAGCTCCGCTTAAGCTCCGCGATCTCCTGGGTCTTGAGACCGAAGATCTCGGCGTTATCAAAGCCCACCTGCTCCACGATCTCCACGTTGGCCCCGTCCAGGGTACCCAGGGTGATGGCGCCGTTCATCATGAACTTCATGCAGCCGGTGCCGGAGGCCTCCATACCGGCGGTGGAGATCTGCTCGGAGATGTCCGCCGCGGGGTAGATGAGCTGTCCGTTGGAGACGGAGAAGTTGGGGATAAACACCACTCTGATCCTGCCGCGCACCCGGGAGTCGGTGTTGATGACCTCGGCCACGGAGTTGACGAGCCTGATGGTGTTCTTGGCGAACTCATACCCCTGGGCCGCCTTCCCGGCGAAGATGAAGGTGGTGGGCCGGACGTCGAAGTTGGGATCCTCCAGCAGATGGTTGTAAAGATCCATGATCTTGAAGAGGTTCAAAAGCTGGCGCTTATAGGCGTGGAAGCGCTTCACCTGGATATCGAAGATGGAGTCGGTGTCCACGATGATGCCGGTGGTGTCCTTGATATATTTGGCCAGCACCTGCTTGTTCTTGGCCTTGGAGCGGGCGGCTTTGTCCAGGAAGGAGGGGTCGTCCTCGAAGTCCCTGAGCTTGGAAAGCTCCATAGCGTCGGTGTACCACTTATCGCCGATGGCCTCGGTGATAAGGGCGGCGTAGCTGGGGTTGGCCTGGGCCAAGAAGCGCCGGTGTGTGACGCCGTTGGTCTTGTTGTTGAATTTCTCCGGCGTCAGCACGTAGAAGTCGTGGAGGACGTCGTTCTTGAGGATCTCGGTGTGCAGGGCGGCGACGCCGTTGACGGCGTGGCCGGCGATGACGGACATATTGGCCATACGCACCTGGCCGCCCCAGAGGATAGCGGTGTTCATCAGAAGCTCCTGGTTCTGCTCGCGCCGCTGGGCGAAGGACTCCCGGTAGCGGCGGTCGATCTCCGCCACGAAGTCGTAGACGCGGGGCAGGAGCCGCTGGAACATCTCGATGGGCCACTTCTCCAGCGCCTCGGGCAGTATGGTGTGGTTGGTGTAGGAGATGGACTTGGTGACGATCTCCCAGGCGGTGTCCCAGTCAAGGCCCTCCTCGTCGATGAGGAGCCGCAGAAGCTCCGGGGCGCACAGGGCCGGGTGGGTGTCGTTGGTGTGAATGGCGATAAGCTCCGGGAAGCGTTTCCAGGCGTGCTTGCCGTACTCGCGCTTATAATATCTCAAAATAGCCTTGAGTCCGGCGGCCACGAACATATATTCCTGCTTCAAGCGCAGCACCTTGCCGGGGTCGGCGTTGTCGTTGGGGTAGAGGACGCTGGTGATGGCCTCCACATCGGAGCGGAATTTCATAGCCCCGGCGTAGTCGCCCCGGTTGAAGGCGTCCATGTCGAAGTTCTGCTTGGCCGGTTCCGCCGACCACAGACGCAGGTTGTTGACGGTCTTGCCGCCATAGCCCACGATGGGGACGTCATAGGGGACGGCGATGATCTCCTCGCCGCCTGTCCATTCATAGCTCATGGAGTTGCCGGTATATTTGTGGACAACGGTGCCGCCGAAGCGCACCTTGACGGCCTCCTCAGGCCGCTCGATCTCCCAGGGGTAGCCGCCCTCCAGCCAGTTGTCCGGGTCCTCCACCTGGCTGCCCTTTTCGATGCGCTGGTGGAAAAGGCCGTAGCGGTAGCGGATACCGTTGCCCTGGCCGATATAGCCAAGGCTGGCAAGGGAGTCAATGAAGCAGGCGGCGAGCCTTCCCAGGCCGCCGTTGCCAAGGCCGGGATCGACCTCCTCAGCGGCAAGCTCGGAGATGGTCACGCCGTAGTCGGCCAGGCCCTCCTCCACGATGTCCTTGATGCCGAAGTTCATGATGTAGTTCTCCAGAAGCTTGCCCATCAAAAACTCCATGGAGAAATAGTAGACGCGCTTTTTCTCCTCGGTACGCGTCTCGTCGCTGACGACGCGGACATTGCGGGCGTTGTTGGCGATGAGCTTGGCCAGGGTCTGGTATTTGAGCCTCGGCTCCAGCTTTGCGAAGGTCTTGCCGAAGTTGGCCACCGCGGCGGCCTCCAGCTGTCTTGTGAAATCTTTTTTGTCCTTGAACATATGGGTACTCCTTATTGTTTATAGGGTCATTTCATAAGGCGCTCACGCGCCGGAAAAGCGTTATTTGTCCTTTTTGGGGGGCAGGCGTTTCAGGACCAGGCCGCCGATGGGCGGCGTGCGCACCACCACGGAATATTTCTTGCCGTGGGCGGGGATCTTCTCCGCCTCCAGGGGCTGGCCGTTGACGCGGCCAGAGCCGCCGAAGCTCTGGTCGTCGGAGTTGAAGATCTCCACATAGCTCCCCTTCCGGGGTACGCCGATGCGGAACTCCTCATAGACCTCCGGCACGAAGGAGAGCAGGCAGACAAGATCCTCCGTGGGAACCTTGCCGTGGCGGATAAAGGTGAGGATACACTGGCTGGCGTCGTCGGCGTCCAGCCACTCAAAGCCGTCCCAGGAGAAATTCTTCTGCCAGAGGGCCTTCTCCCGCAGGAACAGGTGGTTCAGCGCCTTTACATATTCCTGGTGCTTTTTGTGGGCGTCGTAGTTCAGGAGGAACCACTCCAGCCCCTCGTAGTAGCGCCACTCGATGAACTGGGCGATCTCCGCGCCCATGAAGTTGTGCTTGGCGCCGGAGTGGAGCGTCTGATAGAGCATCAGGGCGCGCAGGCCCGCGAACTGCCGCCAGTAGTCCCCCGGCATCTTGCCGATGAGGGACGCCTTCCCGTGGACGACCTCATCGTGGGAAAGGGCCAGGACGAAGTTTTCGTTGAAGGCGTACATCATGGAGAACGTCAGGCCCCCATGGTGGGCGGGACGGTACGGGAAGTCGGTTTTCATGTAGTTCAGGGTGTCGTGCATCCAGCCCATGTCCCACTTGAAGTGGAAGCCCAGGCCCCCCTCCTCGGGCGGGTAGGTGACCAGGGGCCAGGCGGTGGACTCCTCGGCGATCATCATCACGTCGGGGTACTCCCTGGATACGGTGGAGTTGATCTTCTGCACCAGGGCGATGGAGTCGTAGTCATGCTCCGTGCCGTCGGCGGCGTGCTTCTTGAGCCGCTCGTCGTCGATGCCGAAGTTCAGATAGAGCATACTGGTGACGCCGTCCATACGGATGCCGTCGGCGTGGTATTTCTCCAGCCAGTAGACGCAGTTGGAGATGAGGAAGCTCCTGACCTCGCCCTTTTTCACGTTGAATTTATAGGTACCCCACTGGGGGTGGGAGCCGCCCTCATAAAGAGGCTCGCCGATAAATTCCCCCAGGCCGTGGGCGTCCCGGCAGAAGTGGGCGGGGGCCCAGTCCAGAATGACGCCAAGACCGGCCTTGTGGGCCTCGTTGACAAAATACATAAAGTCCGTGGGCGAGCCGTAGCGGGAGGTGGGGGCGTAATAGCCGGTGAGCTGATAGCCCCAGCTGCCGTCAAAGGGATGCTCCATCACGGGCATGATCTCCAGGTGCGTATAGCCCATGTCCACAGCGTAAGGCACCAGCGTCTCGGCCAGCTCCCGGTAGGACAGCATGGAGCCGTCCTCATGGCGGCGCCAGGAGCCCAGATGCACCTCGTAGATGTTCAGGGGCTTCTCCCGCCTGTCCCCCTTGGCCCTGGCGGCCAGCCATTTGCCGTCGGTCCAGGTAAATGCGTTCAGATCCGCAAGCCGCGAGGCCGTCTCCGGGGGGGTCTCGCAGTAGTAGCCGTAGGGGTCGGCCTTGTAGATGAGCCTGCCGTCCCGGGCCTCGATGACATACTTGTAGCTCTCCCCCTCGTTCAAGTTCGGCATGAAGATGTGCCACACCCCGGCGGTGTCGGCGGTGGACTCCATAAAGTGCCTGTTGGGATCCCAGTCGCACCAGGAGCCGGTGAGGCGCACGGAACGCGCCCCCGGCGCCCACACGTCGAAGCGCCAGCCCCCAACGCCGTTTTCCTCCGCCGGGCGCGCGCCGAATTTCTCAAAGGCGTGCGTCCATGTCCCCTCAGCGAATTCCCAGCTTTCGTCGTCTGTTAAAATTTTGTACTCCATCGTCATTACAACCTCTTATGTAGATAATTAAATAATGGCAGTGGTTCTCCCGATCCGCGGCACGGTAAAACAAGGCGTACCTGCCGCCTTGGAAATATTATAACAGATACGTTTTGATTTGTCCACCGTTTTCCATGCGATTTACACGTCCTTTTTCGTTATTTTTTACGGATTGCCGAAAAATTCTGCGGATTTTTTGCATCAGTTGCACAAACTCCCCCTGTTTTCAGCCATCTGCGGCGGTTTTATCAACTTTTTTCGCCCTTTGATACGGCGCGGGGCCTTGAAATCGGGGGAGGAACGGTGTAAACTTGACCTGTTACCGCGAAATTGAGGTCGTTTTTATGAAAAAATTCATCTTTTTGACCCTTGCCCTTCTGCTGCTCCTGTCCCTCCCCGCCTGCTCCGGCGGCGGCGGGGACACCACCGGCCGCCCCCCGGCGGGGCCGGTCGATATCCGCCTGGACGACGCGGGCGTTACCGTCAACGGCGCGCCCGCCGGGGAGGATAAGAATACCGGGGTCTACACCGCCCACGACATCGTCTATTACGAGTCCGGGCGCGGCCCCCTCTACGGGGAGGGGACGGCCCGGGACGAGCATACCGCCGCCGAGGCCGCCGCCCACACCGTCCTGCACATCACCCGCCCCGGGGTCTACGTCCTTTCCGGGCGTCTCTCCGCCGGACAGATCGCCGTCGATCTGGGGGAGGACGCCTGTGACGACCCCGCGGCGGTGGTGGAGCTGGTGCTGGCGGGGGTGGAGATCACCTGCACGGTGGCCCCGGCCATTCTCTTCTACAACGTCTACGAGTGCGACAGGGGCGGCGCGCCCTCCCCCACGGTGGACACCTCCGGGGCGGGGGCCGTACTGCGGATCCGCGACGGCACGGACAACACCGTAAACGGCTCCTATGTGGCCCGGATCTACGCCTCCGTGGAGCAGGACAGCCAGGGGAAGATCACGGACAGCAAAAAGCTCCACAAGTACGACGGCGCGATCTACTCCAAAATGAGCATGAACGTCTTTGGCGGCACGGGCCGCCTCACCGTCAACGCCGAGAACGAGGGTCTGGACACGGAGCGCCATCTCACCATCAACGGCGGCGATCTGACCGTCGTGGCGGGGGACGGGTACGGCGGCGGGGACGGCATCGACTCCAACGGCTGGCTGGTGATCAACTGGGGGACGGTGCGGGCCTTCGCCTGCCCCACCTCCCGGGACGCGGGCCTGGACGCCGATCTGGGGGTCATACTCAACGGCGGCCAGGTGGCGGCCACCGGCTCCATGCCCGTAGACCCCGCCCCGGAGAGCCGCCAGAGCTGCGTCTCCTTCTCCCTTCAGGGGGAGGCCGGGGCCTACTCCGTCCGGGACGGCACAGGCGCGGAGATCCTGGCGGTGCAGGCGCGAAACGCCTTCTCCCTGCTGACCGTCTCCTCCCCCCGCCTCACCGACGGGCTATACAGCCTCTGCCTTGGCGAAACGCCCCTGGCCTCCGCCCGGTGCGGCGCGGGCGGCCCGCCGGACACCACCCCGGACACCACGCCGGACACCACGCCTGATACTACCCCGGACACTACGCGGCCTCCTCTCGACCCGCCGGAGGTGCCTGACGACGCCCTGGTGAAGATCACCGACTATATCCCCGGCATCTTCGTGGATCTGCGCTACGCCACGGAGAACAACTTCACGGGGCAGGTCATATACGACTTCACCGAGCCGCTCCTGCGGTACGGCACGGTGAAAAAGCTGGCCCGTGTCCAGGAGGCCCTTTTGGCGGAGGGGTACAGCCTGAAGATCTGGGACGCCCTGCGGCCCGTCAGCGCCCAGTTCGCCCTATGGGCGGTCTGCCCCGACAGCCGCTACATCACCGACCCCAACAAGAGCACTTCCAACCACTGCCGGGGCAATACGGTGGACGTCACCCTGGTGCGGGCGGACGGCACTGAGATCCCCATGCCCAGCGACTTCGACACCTTCAACGCCCTGGCCGACCGGGACTACTCCGACGTCTCCCCCCAGGCGACGGAGAACGTCAAGCGTCTGGAGGCAGTCATGATCGACCAGGGCTTCAAGCCGTACAGCGCCGAGTGGTGGCACTACACCGACGCCACCACCTATGGCGTAGTGGAATAATTCAGCTAAATCAGCGCAAAAATCAGCACTTTTAAACAAACTGACTCCCCCGGGCGCAAACCGTCCGGGGGAGTCGCAATTTGTCAAAAAACTCAACTTGAGTGTTTTTTCCGGCGGCATGTACGTCGGAAAAAATCCCTTTTGTCACGTAAGTGTGCCGCCTTGCGGCGCACGCGGCGTGACGGCAGGGAAAATTCGGGTGAATTTCGCAAAATTCACCCGAATTTTCCCGCACGTTCCCCTTTGTCGGAAAAGGCCAACGGCCTTTTTCGACAGGCTGTGACTCCCCCGGACGCAAACCGTCCGGGGGAGTCGCGCTTTATGGGATTTTATTCTTACGCAAACATACGCTGCAAAAGGGTGGCCGTCTGGGCGCGATCCACCCAGCCCAGCGGCTCCAGGGTAACCGGCGACGTCCCCTGGATATACCCGTTGGCAACGGCCCAGCGCATCTCCGTGTCCGCCCAGTCGGGGACCTGGGCGGCGTCCACAAAGCCGGACAGATCCCCCCGGCCCTCGGTGCTTCTGCCCATGGCCTGGGCGGCTCTATACAGCATGGTGACGATGGTATTTCGATTCAGAACAGTGTCCGGCTCCATCTTGCCGTCTCCCGTGCCCCGCAGGATATTCAGGGACGCGGCCCAGTTGGCCGCCGGGATATACCAGTCCTCCTTCATATCGGGGAAGGCGGCCTTATAGTCGGTGGACGGCGATCCGGCCGCCCGCCACATGGCATAAACGATCTCCGCTCTGGTAATACTCCCCAGGGGGCGGAAAAGGCTCTTGTCCCAGTCGCGGAAGAGCTTCATCTCCCGGGCGTACCTGGCCTGAGAGGCGTACCAGTCGCCGGGCGAGACGTCGGCGTAGTCCGGCCTTTCCAGGCCCGTGCCGGGGATATACGGCCCGTCCAGCATCAGCGCCCCGCCGGAGGGGGCGGTATACACCGCCATGGTGTCCTCCGTGGAGAAATACCGCTGTCCCGCCGCCAGCGCCGTGCCGGAGGACACCGCCGTGCCTGTCCGCACGTCGATGACCTGCCCGCTCTCCACCGTAAGGACGATCCCGCCGGAGAGGGGGGTCACGCTGCCACCGAAGGCCACGGTGAGGGTGCCGCCGGGGGCCAGGTCAAACCGCTCCTGCCCCTGGGTGAAGGTGAGCTTGGCGTTCTGCCCGCCGTAGGGGGCCGCCGCCAGGTCGTAGGCCGTCTGCAGCCGCTCCTCCGCCTTTTCCCGCAGGCTCTTCGTCAGGGGGGCGGCGAAGCTCTCCTGGAGATAGTCCCTGGTGACCAGCGGATCGGCGCCGGTCCCCCCCTGGGCGGCCTGCGCCGCCGTCATGCCCGCCAGGAGCAGTACCGCCATCAGGGCGGTGATGATCTTTTTCATACTGTGTCCTCCATGCGCTCATGCGCGTGGGCTTTTCAAAAAGCCCCGGTTCCTGTTCCGGCGTCCCCGCTTACGAGAGGCCCCGGAGATAATACCCCAGCGTCAGCAGGCTGTCGGAAAGATGTACGTCCTCCACCACCGTATCTCCCAGGTCGGCGTCGATATCGGTGCCGGTGAAGTTCCAGATGCCCCGAACGCCCCGGCGCGCCAGGAGCTTGGCGATCTGGGCGGCAAAGGCCTTGGGCATGGTCAGCACCCCCACGTCCACGTGGTTTTCCGCAAGGTACTCCTCCAGCAAGGCGCCGTCCAGAATGGCCGTGCCGTTCACGGTGGTGCCGATAAGGGCGGGGTCGGTGTCAAAGGCGGCCTTCAGCTCAAAACCGCAGGAGGAGAAGTGGAAGTTGGCGATCAGCGCCCGCCCCAGATTCCCCGCGCCGATGACCACCGCCGAGAGGGTGTGGTTCAGCCCCAGTATGCCGCCGATGTCCTCCCGGAGCTGCTTGACGTTGTAGCCGTAGCCCTGCTGGCCGAAGCCGCCGAAGCAGTTGAAGTCCTGGCGGATCTGGGAGGCCGTAAGCCCCATGCGCTCCCCCAGCTCCGTGGAGGAGACCTTCTCCACGTCCTGCCGCTCCAGGAGCGTCATGCGCCGCAGATACCGCGGCAGCCGCCTGATGACGTTGGCGGAGATTTTGTATTTCATCTCATTCTCATCTCAATTTCACCCCTGCATGGAATGGCTTTCATCTACATGAATAAAAGGCCATTTTTATCTTAACACATAATTTACGATATTACAACATCATCTTATTGACAAATCCGCTTTCTTTGGTATAAAATTATCTTTGGCTAACTGCCAAGAGAGTTTTTTAGATTCGAGGCGATCATCTTATATGAGCAGATTCGTATACGCCGACAACGCGGCCACCACCGCCATGAGCGAGACCTGCGTCAAGGCCATGCTCCCCTATTTCTCCGAGAATTACGGCAACCCCTCCAGCCTCTACTCCGTGGGCCGCAGCGCCCGCCGGGGGCTGGACGAGGCCCGGGCCCAGGTGGCCCGGTGCCTGAACGCCGAGCCCACGGAGATCTATTTCACCGGCTGCGGCACGGAGTCGGACAACTGGGCCCTGAAGGGCATCGCCGAGGCCAAGGCGGCCAAGGGCAAGCACATCATCACCAGCTCCATCGAACATCACGCCATCACCCACACCCTGGACTGGCTGAAAAAGCGGGGCTATGAGGTCACCTATCTCAAGGCCGACAAAAACGGCGGCATCGACCTTCAGGAGCTGGAGTCCGCCATCAGGCCCGACACTATCCTCATCTCCATTATGATGGCCAACAACGAGATCGGCACCATTCTGCCGGTGGCGGAGATCGGCCGCATCGCCCACGAGCATGGCGTCCTCTTCCACACCGACGCCGTCCAGGCCGCGGGGCATATCCCCATCGACGTGAAGGCCATGAACATCGACATGCTCAGCATCTCCGGCCACAAGTTCCACGGCCCCAAGGGCGTGGGCGTCCTCTATATCCGCCGGGGCGTCCGTGTCCCCCAGCTTCTCCACGGCGGCGGCCAGGAGCGCAACCAGCGTTCCGGCACCGAGAACGTGCCGGAGATCATCGGCATGGCGGCGGCCTTGGAGGAGGCGGTGAACAACCTGCCCGAGACCATGCCCCGCGTCTCCAAGATGCGCGACAGGCTCATCGAGGCCTTCAAGTCTATCCCCTACTCCCGCCTCACCGGCGACCCGGTGAACCGGCTCCCCGGCATCGCCAGCTTCGTCTTTGAGTGCGTGGAGGGCGAGTCCCTGGTGCTGTCTCTGGACGCCAAGGGCATCTGCGCCAGCTCCGGCTCGGCCTGCTCCTCCGTGAGCCTGGATCCCAGCCATGTGCTGCTGGCCATCGGCCTGCCCCACGAGGTGGCCCACGGCTCCCTGCGCCTGTCCCTCTCCGACGCCACCACGGACGAGGACATCGACTATATCATCGAGACGCTCCCCCCCATCATCGAGCGGCTCCGATCCATGTCGCCTCTCTGGGAGGATCGGCTCAATGGAAAATTTTAACGAGCTTCAGCGGGAGATCCTCCGGCTGAAAAAGGAGAAAAACGCCCTTATCCTGGCCCACTACTACGTACCCCTGGAGGTGCAGGACGTGGCCGACGCGGTGTGCGACTCCTTCGCCATGGCCCAAAAGGCGGCGAAGGCCCGGGAGAGCGTCATCGTCATCTGCGGCGTGCGGTTCATGGGCGAGAGCGCCAAGATCCTCTCCCCGGAAAAGACGGTGCTTCTCCCCTCCCCGGACGCGGGCTGTCCCATGGCGGACATGGTGACCCCCGAGGACGTCCTGCGGCTGAGAAGCCAGCACCCCCGGGCCCAGGTCATGTGCTACGTCAACTCCTCCGCCGCGGTGAAGGCCGTCTCCGACGTGTGCTGTACCAGCTCCTCCGCCCTGCGCATCGCCAAAAACCTGGACTGCGAGGAGATCATCTTCGTCCCGGACCGGCACTTAGGCTCCTTTGTGGCCCGGCATGTGCCGGAAAAGACCTTCTGGCTCCACCCCGGCTTCTGCCCCACCCACCACAGGATCACCGAGGCGGACGTCCTGGCGGCCAAGAAGGCCCACCCGGACGCGGAGTTCGCCGTCCACCCGGAGTGCGGCGAGGACGTGGTCAAGCACGGCGATCTGGTGGGATCCACCGCCGAGATCCTGAATTTTGCCCGCAAGTCCGACGCGGCGGAGATCCTCATCGGCACCGAGAGCGAGATCGTGGAGCGGCTCCGCCGGGAGTTGCCGGACAAGAAGATCTACGGCGTGGGCAGCTCTTTCGTCTGCCCCAACATGAAAAAAGTCACTCTGGAGGCCCTCTATGAGTGCCTTCGGGACGAAAAATACAAGGTCGAGCTGCCGGAGGCCCAGCTTCACGCTGCCCGGGTGAGCCTTGACAAAATGGTAAATTCCTGACAGGAGGTTAAAATATGTACTCTGAAAAGGTCATGGATCATTTCTCCAACCCCCGCAACGTGGGCGAGCTGCCCGACGCCAACGCCATCGGCCAGGTGGGCAACCCCGTCTGCGGCGACATCATGAAGATCTATATGAAAATCGAAAACGGCGTCATCGAGAAGGTCAGCTTCAAGACCTTCGGCTGCGGCGCCGCCATCGCCACCAGCTCCATGGCCACGGAGCTGGTGAAGGGCAAATCCATCGAGGAGGCCCTGAAGCTCACCAACAAGGCCGTGGCCGAGGCCCTGGACGGCCTGCCCCCCCAGAAGCTCCACTGCTCCGTGCTGGCCGAGGAGGGCATTCGGGCGTGCCTGGCCGACTACTACAAGCGCCAGGGGATCGAGCCGCCCCCGGAGCTGAAGGACACCGACTGCGACGGCTGCTGCGACACCTGCGCCAAAAACGGCACCGCCCACTAAAACCAAACCAGAACCGCATAGGAAAACGGATAGGCATACGCCTATCCGTTTTAATTTATCAAAATCCCCCGTACGGGCCGCATAGCGTCTAATAGAGCTGTTTCGTTAAGGCTTGTAGGGGCCGCCTCTCTAGGCGGCCCGCCGTCTTACGCTCGATTTCTCAATAATTTTTTTGCTATCTCCCAACGAATAATTTATCCGTACGGGCCGGACACCCGGCCGGCCCGCCGAACGAATTACGCATCGCCTTTCCCAAAAAGGTTGCGGCTACGCCGCGTATTCCATTTTCGGGCCGCCAAGAGAGGCGGCCCCTACAACATATGGGGAGGTTTTCCGGTAATTCGCTGGGCCGCCGTGGGCGGCGGCCCGTACAGCGTTTAAAGATAGGTTTTCAGGAAATCGTAAGGCGGGCCGGCCAGGTGTCCGGCCCGTACAGATACCTTGTGCAAAAAACGCAAAATTCCGTGCGGAGCAATTCCACGTTTTCCCCCCCGCCCATCGAATTCCCGGCAATCTCTCATCAGGGCTTGTAGGGGCCGCCTCTCCAGGCGGCCCGCCGACATACGCAACATTTCCCAATAATCTGCTTGTTTCCCCCCAACGCACAATCCACCCGTACGGGCCGGACGCGTCGTCGCGGAACCGGCTTAACCTCGCGTCCCCGCGCGGCGGGAACGCTCAGGCGCCAGGTTCGCTCCTCCTTTCCCCATCGGGCAACGGCCCGATGGGGCCCCCAATGCGGCCCGCCGAACGAATTATGCGTCGCCTTTCCCAAAAAGGTTGCGGCTACGCCGCATATTCCATTTTCGGGCCGCCAAGAGAGGCGGCCCCTACAAAGCTGGGGGAAAGTCTTTCGGGAAGTCGGAAAGTGGGCCGCCGTGGGCGGCGGCCCGTACGGCGTTTAAAGATAGGTTTTCAGAAAATCGGAAGGCGGGCCGGCCAGTGTCCGGCCCGTACAGATACCATGCGCAAAAAACGCAAAATTCCGTGCGGGGCAATTTCACATTTTCCCCCCCGCCCATCGAATTCCCGGCAATCTCTCATCAGGGCTTGTAGGGGCCGCCTCTCCAGGCGGCCCGCCGTCTTACGCAGAGATTAACAAAATCCAAGATTATTTCGTACAACGCACCCGTAGGGGCCGCCGTCCCCGGCGGCCCGTCCCGGTAAATATCCGAGCGGTCAATCAACGATGGACGGGTCGCCCGGGAGGGCGACCCCTACAAAAGCGTATGAATGTGTCGTTGCGAAATTCGATGTCGCCACGGGCCGCCAAGAGAGGCGGCCCCTACAACCACTAACGAAACAGCTCAAATAATCGCCGTACGGGCCGCCGCCCACGGCGGCCCACAATTCAAATACGCGGCATAGCCGCAACCTTTTTAGAGGGCGGAATCGAAATTCGGTAGGCGGGCCGGCCGGGTGTCCGGCCCGTACAGATACCATGCGCAAAAAACATAAAATTCCGTGCGGGGCAATTTCACATTTTCCCCGTCCACCATCGGGCGGGCAGCCTTAAAGCTTCCTCTTCAGCCTCTCGATCTCCCGCTTCACCTCGTCCACGCTCTCCCCCTGGGTGATATCCCAGTCATCACGGAGGGCGGCGATCTGCTCCTGGTTGACAGCGATGGCGGCGGGAATGTCGCCCATGCGCTCGTAGAGCTGCGCGATGGCCATATAAGGGTCGGTAAAGGCGCGGGGGTGGGTCTGTCGCCGCTGGGCCTCCCGGTAACATTCAATGGCCCGCTCAAACTCCCCCTGGGCGGCCAGGCCGTCCCCCCGGCAGGCCCAGGCCATCCACTGGTCAGGGTACTCCCGGCACATCTGCTCCCAGATCGCCTGGGCCTGTTCCCGATCCCCACGGGCCCAGGCCACCCGCGCCCGATAATCCGGCGTGCGGAAGGTGTGATCCACCGTTGCCAGCTTACTGCACCACGCCTCCGCCTCATCGAAGCGCCGGTCTTGCACAAGGGCGTCTATGAGAGCCATGTAGGCCCGCCAGACAGTGGGGTTTTTGGCGATAAAATCCTTGTACCAGTCGATGTACTCCGTGTGGGTGTCGCTGTACCAGTCCGTGCAGGCCACGTTCATGGCCTCCCTCAACTCCTCGTGGGCGTCCTTGCTGTCCGGCTCCCTCGCCAGGGACTCCCTGGCGTAATAGGCCGCCCGCCGCCGGTGGGAGCTGGCCTTGAAGTTCTCGATCCAGGCCAGCATCATAAGGGCCTCGCCCTTCTCCGGCTCCCGGCGGGTCATATCCTGCAAAAACTGCGCCTCCCGATCCAGCACCGCCTCCTCCATGTCCCGGTTGTCCCACAGCATATTGCGTATCCGCTCCACCCTCTGCTCGTCTGTCAGGGCGAAAAGCTCGTCGATGGTCACGCCAAAATAGGCGGAGATGGCCGGCAGCAGCGCGATATCCGGCGCGGTGGCCCCTGTCTCCCACTTGCTGACCGTCTGGGGGAGTACCCCCAGGGCCGCCGCCACCGTCTCCTGCGTCACCCCCCGCTGGCCGCGGAGGGTCTTGATTTGATTCCCGATCTCCATTGTCGTAATGCTCCTTCAATAAAAAATACCGTCCGGACTTGTGGGCATTGTACCACAGCCGGACGGCTTTTTTCAATTGCGACGATGGCGAGTCCGCCCGCCTGTCAGGCGAGGATACGCTTTTCCCCTCTTTTGTCAACACAAAAGAGGAAAAAGTACTGCCCCCCGCCCGCCCTGGCGGGGCGGAATTCCCCTCAAAACGCAGGCTCAAAAAATAATTTAAAAAAATTATAAAAAAGTACTTGACAATACTTTTAGAGCATGGTATAATGCACAGCGTCAAGGAAGGCGCGGTCGTTAGCCACGGTAAGCCCAGCGGGTACCCTTGGCCTCCGGCACGTCGCCGTCCCACTGGTGGTTCGTTTCACGCATGAAGTCGCTGGTGACGTTGAAATAGGTGTGGGCCAGGGCCATCTGGGTGGAATAGGGCGGCACGAAGCCGTCGTAGACCGGGTCGTTCCAGGTCACGTCCACGGCGTACCACTCCCCGTCCAGCCTCACCAGGTTCCAGGCGTGTTCCTCCGTTCTGCCGTAGGCCCAGCCGCGAACCGTCAGGCACTCGATGCCCAGAATATCCATAAAAAGCTGGAAGGTCGTGGCGTAGCCCAGGCAGATGCCAACGCCGTGGATCAGCAGGCCGTAGGGGTTGTCGTTGTCCGGGTCGGGGGTACCCACGGGGCCGTTGGTCAGCTCCGCCGGGTCGTACTGGGCGTTGAGAACCAGGAAATCGTTAATGGCCAGCTCCTTCTCCTGGGGCGTCATGTTCTCCTTGAGCTCCCTGGCGAGGATCCGGCGGCACCTGTTGTAAACCGCCAGATTCTTCGGCGTAAGGCCGGTGGGGTCGCCGCTCTCCATAGCCGCCACCACCGCGTCATGATCGTATACGTCCGGCTTCTCCGGCCCCGTGTCGGAAGTGGTGTCCGCGGCGGTATCGGGAGTGGTGTCGGGGGTGGTGTCCTGCTGGGGCAGGGGGGATACATAGTCAAAAAGCGACGGCGCGGGGGCGGGATCGTCAGCAAAGCACCCCTCCCAGGCCGCTCTGGCGGCGTCGTTGTCGTGGCAGATCACAAGGGCGGCAAAGCACCCGCCCGTCAGCACAAGGCCCGTCCCGGCCAGCTCCGCCTCCTCGGGGGCATAGCCGAAAAACGCGCCCACCCGCTCGTCCCGGTAGGCCGTCAGCGTCTGGACGCAGGCGGCGGCGGAGGCGGGATCCGTCAACTCAAAAACGGCGATCTCACAGGCGGTGACGCCGGTGGGACTGCAGATCACCCCGTCCAGGCACTCCCCGGCGGCCTCCCCCAGATACAGCATACTGTACGGGGCAAACTCCGGGTCATCGCTTGTGACGGCGTACAGCGCGGGCAGCTCCCGCTGGGAGGCGGCCAGCGCCCCGGCGATCTGGGCGGCGGTGTAGGGCGTGGAGGCCGTCTTATCCTCCCCCGGGCCGCACCCTGTCAGGGCCGTCAGCAGAAGGCTCAGCGCCAGAAAAACAGCGAATGTTCTTTTCATATCTCTCCCTCCAGGGGTACAGGCCGCAGGGACTGTCCCGTGACCTCCAACAGCGCCGTCCCGGCGGTCAGATCGGTGATCCGCGGGGCGAAAGCGCCGTATTCCTCCGCCGTCATGGCCAGCTTCAGCTCCACGTCGGCCCCGAAAACAGTGTCCTCCAGCAAGGCGCTGGTGCGGCCCAGCTCCGCTCGGATCCGCTCGTACTGGGGGTAGGAGCAGAGGAGCGACAGCTCCAACAGCGGCGTCATGCGGGCCTTTCCCGCTTTCTCCAGGGCCAGGGCGGCGGCCTTGGCATAGGCCCGCACCAGGCCCCCCGCCCCCAGCAGGATCCCGCCGAAATAGCGGGTCACCACACAGCAGAAGTCCTGAACGCCCGCCTTGCGAAAGACGTCCAGCACCGGCATACCGGCGGTGCCGGAGGGTTCCCCGTCGTCGGAATACCGCATGATCCCGCCTTCATGGAGGGCGTAGGCGTACACGTTATGGGTGGCGTCCCAGTGGCGCTCCCGGGTCTGCCGCAGGCGCTCCAGGGCCTGGGCCTCGCTCTCCACATACCACACCCGCCCGATAAAGCGGGAGCGTTTTTCCACATATTCAATTTCGCCGTCCCCGGCGGGAATGATGTAGTCGGGCATAGGAACCTCCCCAAAAGCACAGCCTCACGCGTTATCCGGACCCTCCCGGTTCTCCTCTATAAATTCCCTGACCTGGCCCCACAGCTCGGGCTTTACGGTGACGTCCACCAAAATACCGGCGTCGGCGTAGTCTATGGCGTGGACCTCCGCCTCCCGGTGCAGCAGATCCAGCGTCCCGCCGGCGGCGTAGGGCAGCAGAAGCCTCACCCGCTTTTTGCCCCGGGAGAGGATCTCCGTGATCTTTTCCAACAGCCTGTCCGTCCCCTCCCCGGTCTTGGCGGAGAGGGCGATGACGTTCCCACCCCGGGGGATCCCGGCGGGGTCGGGGCAGAGGTCTGCCTTGTTGTAGGCGTCGATGCAGGGGGTACCCTCCGCGCCCAACTCGGCGATGAGCCGTCGCACCACGTCCACCTGGGCCTCCCGCTCCGGGGAGGAGGAATCTATGACGTGGATCAGGATATCGGCGAAGCTCAGCTCCTCTAAGGTGGCCTTGAAGGCCTCCACCAGATGGTGCGGGAGCTTGCGGATAAAGCCCACGGTGTCGGAGATCAGCGCCTCGCTTCCGGGGGCCAGGGTGAGCTTGCGGGTGGTGGTGTCCAGGGTGTCAAAGAGCCTGTCGTTGGCCTCGATCCCCGCGCCGGTGAGCTTGTTCAGCAGGGTGGACTTCCCGGCGTTGGTGTAGCCCACCAGGGCGATGACCGGCACGCCGTTCTTCTCCCGCTGCCGCCGCTGGGTGCCGCGCACCCGGCGGACGGACTCCAGCTCCTCCTCCAGCTTCTGGATCTTCCGCCGGATATGCCGCCGGTCAGTCTCAAGCTGCGTCTCGCCGGGGCCGCGGGTGCCGATGGGGCTTTTCCCGCCGGAGGCCGTCTGGCGCACCAGATGCGTCCACATGCCGGTGAGGCGCGGGAGCAGATAGTTATATTGGGCCAGCTCCACCTGGAGCCGCCCTTCCCTGGTGCGGGCCCGGGCGGCGAAGATGTCCAGGATCAGCTGGGAGCGATCCAGCACATGAAGGCCCAGATCCTCCTCCAGCGCCCGGAGCTGGGAGGGGGAAAGCTCGTTGTCAAAGACCGCCAGGGTGCAGTCGTTGGCCTCCGCCAAGGCCTTTACCTCCTGAACCTTGCCCTGGCCGATGAAGCTGCGGGGGTCGGGGGTGCGCTTTGTCTGCAAGACCTTGCCGCAGCAGACGCCCCCGGCTGTCTCCAAAAGGGCCTCCAGCTCGCTGAGGGTCACCTCGTCGGAGCGTTCCCGCTCCTCCATGCTGTCGGCGGCCAGCCCCACCAGGACGGCCCGCTCTAACTCGTTACGTTCCAATTTCTTCTTCCCTTCGCCCTTGATGACAGCCATTATAGCATAAATCCCCCCGGTTGTATACAAAAAAGGTGTAAACTTATGGTTAAGATGCCGGGAGTCGAACCCGCACCGCTCCATGCGGGCCCTATGGCGTTGATCGCGTTTTAAACTGTTCTCTATCTTAGAAAAGGTCAAAAAAATATGATTAAATCTGCTACCAAGGCCAGTCTTTTCGGAGTATATAGGTGAAGGACCGATCGGGACTAAACAGCAAAGGGTGATGGAATGAACGATAAAGAAATCGTAGACCTTTACTGGTCAAGATCAGATGAGGCCATCAGAGAGACGCAGACGAAATATGGAAGATACTGCTATTCCGTAGCTCTTCGAGTATTGCACGATCCTGACGACGCCCAGGAGGTCGTCAACGACGTGTATCTGGGCGCATGGAACAGTCTGCCGCCTCATAAGCCTGCTGAACTGTCCACATATTTAGCGAAGCTTACCCGCTGTCTTGCCCTTAAGAAATGTCAAAAGGCCCGCGCGCAAAAGCGCGGCGGCGGTGAGATAGCGTTGGCACTGGAGGAATTGGGCGATTGTATCCCCTCCGGTCAGGATCCGGAAAGCGAGGTGGAGGCGGGGGAGCTTGGACAAGCGATCCGCGGCTTCGTGGCGGCCCTGCCATCTAATGAGCGGAATCTCTTTGTCTGCCGGTATTGGTATTTGGATCCTATCGACCAAATTTGCCGCCGGTACGGCTTCAGCGAGGGCAAGGTGAAGTCGCTGCTTCAAAGAACAAGGAAAAAATTAAAAAAGCATCTTATAAAGGAGGGCTTCATTCATGAATGTTGAGATGCTGCTTGAGGCCATTGGCGATATTGACGGCTGGGCCATTCGCGCGGCCAATGAGAATCAGAAAAAAGCAAAAAAATGGGCAGGTTGGACAGCCATGGCCGCCTCTTTAGGCGCGGCGGCCATATTGTGCGCGGTCTTCCTGCCCCGACACCAGGAGGATATACTGTCAGGCACACTTCGGGAGGACGCTATTGGAAGTATAGATGAGCTTACGGAGCTGTATGGCGGGACGCTGTTGGTGGAAAATCTGGCGGACGCGGGGGCGGACTTCTCCAGCATCCGGCTTTTGCACCGTGAGAACACGGATATATCTGACGTATCCGGCTGGGACACCTTGGCCTTTACAGCGAACCTGGACGGAGAGCCTGTTAATATGAGCTGCGCTTTTAACGCCCCGGAGGATATTGCCCTGCCGGGAGAACCCACCCAGGTGGCGGAGTATAACGGCGTGGAGGTCTATCTCTATATCGAGGAATTTGCCGGGTGGGACGAGAAATACAAATACACCTGCGAGGCGATTTTCAGTTATGAGGGCGTCCGCTACGATATGTCGGTTCGTTTGCGGGATTTGGAGGACATTTACGATTTCTTGGCCATGACGATGAATATTCCCGGCGATGATGAGTCCACGCAAATAAACACTATCAAGCCTTTTGACAACGTGCTGGGCTTTGAGGATTATCACGTCACAATGGAGCAGGTGGCGCCCTGGACCATCGTGTGGCATTTCTGGGTGGAGCTGGACGGAGAAGAACGGTGTGTGGCTGAAACCTTTGGCGATGAACACAGCTTTGGCGCATACAGCGTGGACATTGACGGCGACGGCGTGCCGGAGCTTATCACCAATAACGAATTCGGAGACGGCGCGTGTAAGGTATATGTCTATAAAAACGCGGGCAGAGAGATCATGGAAGGCACGGTGAGCTGGAAATATTATGAGGACGAGTTGGGCTTTGACATGACGGTGGGTGCCGCCATGATAGCCGAGGAACACTACGATGCCGAGGCCAACGAGTTTGTCGTCACCAACTACGGGACGGAAGAGGAAAAGACCGTGACCTTCACGGGCCTTGAGCACTTCATCTTTGATCCGTTTGAGCACAGTGAAAGCAACTGAAATCGGGCAGGAGGCCCCCGATTGGGGTCTCCTCTCCCAAATCATGAGAAAGCAGTTGAAGACGAATTACCGAAAAACTTCCCCCGAAGCGTCCGTAGGGGCCGGACACTGGCCGGCCCGCCTTACAATTTACGAAAACCTACCCCACAACGCCGTACGGGCCGCCGCCCACGGCGGCCCACCGTATTCCTGAAAAACTACCCCACAAATTGTAGGGGCCGCCTCTTTTGGCGGCCCGAAAATTTAAATACGCGGCGGAGCCGCAACCTTTTGGGGAGGCGGAATCGTAATTTGATTGGCGGGCCGCATTGGGGGCCCCATCGGGCCGTTGCCCGATGGGGAAAGGAGGAGAAAACCTGGCGCCTGAGCGTTCCCGCCCTGCGGGGACGCGAGGTGAAGCCGGTTCCGCGACGACGCGTCCGGCCCGTACGGGGGATTATACGTTGGGCGAAAATAAAAGATATGGGGAAGATGTTTCGTATGCCGGTGGGCCGCCGTGGGCGGCGGCCCGTACGGCGGTTAAAGATAGATTTGCGGGAATTCGGCGGGTGCGGCTGGGGGAAATTTTCCGGAAATTCGGCGGGCCGCCAAGAGAGGCGGCCCCTACAAGCTCTGATGAAAGATTTTGCGAAAAATAGAGGAAATATTTCCTTAAGAACCGTAGGGGCGGGTTCTTAAACCCGCCCGAAATGGGAATATGCACGGAGCCGCAACCGCCGCACGGCGGCGGGGCGATTGAAATGGAAGGGGAACCCTGATGGTTCCCCTTCTAAACCCTTCCTTCCGAACATACGGAAATTTAATTATTACGCAAAATGTTTTGTACGGGCCGGACACTGGCCGGCCCGCCTTCCGACTTTCTGAAAACCTATCTTTAAACGCCGTACGGGCCGCCGCCCACGGCGGCCCATCGTATTCCCGGAAAACTATCCCGCAAGTTGTAGGGGCCGCCTCTCTTGGCGGCCCGTGGCACCATCGAGTTTCGCAACGACTCATTTTTACGCTTTCGTAGGGGTCGCCCTCCCGGGCGACCCGTCCAGCGTTGATTGACCGCCCGGTGGTTGACCGGGACGGGCCGCCGGGGACGGCGGCCCCTACGGTGTCTAACGGAGCAGTTGTGACAACGGTTGTAGGGGCCGCCTCTCTTGGCGGCCCGAAAATATCAATACGCGGCGGAGCCGCAACCTTTTTGGGGGGCGGAATCGTATTTCGCTTGGCGGGCCGGCCGGGTGTCCGGCCCGTACGGAGGGATTTTGCGTTGGGGGGAACAAAAACATATGGAGAAACTGTTGCGTATGACGTGGGCCGCCGTGCGCGGCGGCCCGTACGGCGTTTAAATTAAATTTTCCGGAAATACGGCGGGCGGGTTCTTAAACCCGCCCACTATTGAAATACGCGGCGAAGCCGCAACCATGAGATTGCTTTATTCCTGTTCCTCCGCGCGGGCGACTTGCATCATGATGGCGCACTCCATGCGCTTTTTGAAAAGCTCGCAGCCGTAGGGGTAGACGCCCCTGATGGAGCCGGAGGCGTGGTAGGCGTTGGCGGCGCAGCCGCCGGAGCAGTAGAGCCTGGCCCAGCAGTCGTCGCACTCCCGGCGGGCGTAGACGTTGCACAGCTTGAACTCGTCCCGCAGGGCGGTGTTGGTGACGCCGTCCCAGATATTGCCCATCAGGTACTTCTCATCGCCCACGAACTGGTGGCAGGGGTAGAGATCCCCCCAGGGGGTGACGGCCATATACTCGGTGCCGGAGCCGCAGCCGGAGATGCGCTTGTAGATACAGGGGCCGTGCTGAAGGTCGATCATATAGTGGTAGAAGGTGAAGGGGCGGCCCTCCTTCTCACGCTTCAGCATCTCTTTGGCCAATATCTCATACTGCTCAAAGAGCTTGGGCAGGTCGTCCTCCGTCAAGGCGCAGGGGTCGCCGGGGGCGCAGACCACCGGCTCCATGGAGAGCTTTGTAAAGCCCAGATCCGCCAGGTGGAGGATATCGCTGGTGAAGTCCGTGTTGTAGTGGGTGTATGTACCGCGCACATAGTAGTCCCGCTCCCCCCGCTTCTGGGCGAAATCCAGGAATTTGGGGACGATCTTCTCATAGCTGCCGTGTCCCGCCAGATCCACCCGGAAGCGGTCATGCACCTCCGGGCGGCCGTCGATGGACATGACCACGTTGTTCATCTCGCGGTTGGCGAAGTCGATGACCTCGTCATCCACCAGCACGCCGTTGGTGGTGAGGGTGAAGCGGAATTTTTTGTGCTTTTCCGCCTCGATGCTTCTGGCGTAGGCCACCAGGTCCTTTACCACCTGCCAGTTCATCAGCGGCTCGCCGCCGAAGAAGTCCACCTCCAGGTTGGTGCGGCTGCCGGAGTTCTCCACCAGAAAATCCAGCGCCCGCTTGCCCACCTCGAAGCTCATCAGCGCCCGCTGGCCGTGGTACTTGCCCTGGCTGGCGAAGCAGTAGGAACAGTTGAGGTTGCAGGTGTGGGCCACGTGGAGGCACAGGGCCTTTACCTCGTTCCGGCGCTTTTTGAAATCAAAGGCCATACCGGCGTACTCGTCCTGAGAAAAGAGCTTCCCCGCGTTCTTCAGGGACTTGATGTCGTCCAGGCACTCCCGGAGGTCGGCCTCGGTCACGTCCGCCCGATCCCCGTACTTTTCCAGCATGGCGGCCACGATCTCGTCCCCGGTGCGCGTCTCGTAAAGGGCGATCATGTCGTAGGCCACCTCGTCCACCGCGTGGACGGAGCCGGAACAGACGTCCAGGACGATGTTATAGCCGTTCAACTTGTACTGATGTATCATAAAATCACCTTAAAAAATACCGCCTGCGCCAACGCAAGCGGTACCGTTTTCCTGCTGAGATTTATTTCTTTTCGCAGAGCTGGTTGGCGACGCCGCAGGAGGTCTTGCAGGCGGACTGGCAGGAGGTCTGGCACTCGCCGCAACCGCCGGTCTTGACGCTGGCCTTGAGATCGCGGGTCTCAACGGTCTTTATTCTCTTCATGGGTACTTCCCCCTTTCCAATTTCTTAACACAGCTATTCTACACTATTTTTCCCGGAAGGTCAACACAAAAAATCGAATCCGGGCCGTGTTTATAGGTAAAATGGAGGCCGGGGACGGCTTTCAGCGTCTCCAGCACCCCCCTGTCCACCGTTTCCCCCGGCACAAGGCAGGGGATCCCCGGCGGATAGGCCCAGGCGTACTCCGCCGCGACGCGCCCCAGGGCCTTCTCCAAGGGTACCGGCGACGCGGGGAGAAGCATGGCCTCCCGGAGCGTCAGGGCGGGCCGCGGCAGGGGGAACCGGGGCGCGGGACGGTATTTTGGCGGGGGCAGCTCCCCGTCGATGGCCCTCAGCGCCGTCAACAGCGCCTCCAGGCTCTCCCGTGTGTCCCCCAGGCCCGTCATGCACAGGGTAAGGCCGCCCCGGTCATACTCCGGCTCCACGCCCCGCGCGCGCAGCCGCTCCGCCAGGGCCGGATCGCCGGTAAACAGGAGCTTGGAGGGATCCAGGGCGCAGGCCCCGGCCCCTTTCCAGAGGCGAATATTCTCAAGCCCCTCCGCCCCGGCCCGGAAGGCCCCTAAAAGCGCCAGCCACTCCCGGCAGGCCTCCTGCCCGCGCCGGGCCATGAACTCCACGCATTTTTCCAGGGAGCCGGACAGCAGATAGGAGGGGGAGGAGGTCTGGAGCATGCCCACCGTCCGGCGCGTCCGCCGGGGATCCACAAGGCCGGCCCTTATGTGGAGCAGGGCCGTCTGGGTCAGGCTGGGCAGGGTCTTGTGGAGGCTCTGCACCGCCAGATCCGCGCCCTGCCGCGCGGCGTTTTCCGGGAAGCCTCCGAACCCCAGATGCGCCCCGTGGGCCTCGTCCACCAGGAGCGGCACGCCCCGCCGGTGGCACACCCGGGCGATGGCGCCCACGTCGCTGATCACCCCCTCGTAGGTGGGGGAGGTGACGCAGACCAGGCGGACGCCGGGGGCGGCCTCCAGGGCGGCCTCGACGCTCTCCGGGGTCACCGCCAGGGGGACGCCTGTCTCGGGGTCGGCGGGCGGGGTCAGATACCTTGTCCGCGCGCCGGACAGTTGGGCGGCGTGGTAGACGCTCCTGTGGCTCTGGCGGCCCATGAGCAGCTCCCCGCCCTCCGCCAGCACGGACAGGACGGAGGCCAGGATCCCCAGGGTACTGCCGCCCACCAGCGCCACGGATTCGTCCGCCCCCCAGAGGCGGGCGGCGTCCCGCTCCATGCGGGCAAACTCCGCCTCCGGCTCGTTGAGGTCGTCAAAGCCCCGGATCTCGGTAATGTCCCGCTCGCAAAGCCCCCGGAGCCAGGGGAAGGCGGCGGCGTTGCGCTTATGGCCCGGCATGTGCATGGGCAGGCCGGGGGCGTCGGGAAGCTTATCAAACAGCGTCATGGTCTCTCCTAAATGTCTCCTACAAGTCTCCTAAAAGCAAAGCGGCTCAAAGAGCCGCTTTAGACTGTCGAAAAAGCCCTGACGGGCTTTTCCCGACAAATGGAATGTGCGGGTAAAATTTCTGAATTTTGCGAAATTCAGAAATTTTACCCTGCCGTCGCCCTGCGCGCACGCGGAGCGCACGCTTGTGCGACATAAGGGATTTTTTCCGACGTACATGCCGCCGGAAAAAACTCGATTTGAGTTTTTTTGATAAGCTGAAGCGGCTCAAAGAGCCGCTTTGCCGATTTTAAAAATACCTTTTTGGGGCCCCCGCAAAATCGTAGATTTTGTGGAGAACCAAGATGATTTCAACGGCGGTACCTTTAACCTCCCATGGAGGTCAGCTTCTTGGCCAGGGTCATCTCCCACTGCTGATCCACGTCGTCGAAGTTCTTGAGCTGCTCATCTTCCCAGGCGGTGTAGGCCTCCTGGCGCAGATAGCCCTCGCTCATCAGGTCGCCGTACACGCCGTCCACGCCGGAGAAGTACACCACGAAGGTGCCGTAGTCCTCCACATAAACGGTGTCCACGTCGCCCTCCTTGCGGGCCTCGTCATGGAACCAGGCGGCCAGAGGCTCGGGCAGGTCGTACATGCCGGACATACTGACATCGCCGCTGCCGCTGACGGTTTCGCTGTTTTCGGCCATCAGCTTCACGAAGGCGTCGTAGCCCTTCTCCTCAAGCTCGTCGTAGGCGGTCTTGACCTCCTGGGCGCGGGCGTCGGTCAGATCCTTAAGGGCCGCGGTAAGGGCGTCGCCCTCCAGCTCGATGCCCTCCTCGTCGTCCTCGTCGGTGGCGCACAGGCCGTAGTAGCCGCTGACGGCGTTGTAACGGTTGTCGTCCCGCTCCAGGAACATCACCACATAGTAGTTGGTGGTAGCGGCGTCGTCATCGGTCTTGAGAACCTCCACGTCGCCGGCCTTGCGGGCCTCGTCGGAAAGCCAGGTCTTGATGAAGTCGGTGATGCTGCTGCCCTGAGAGGTATACAGGGTGGAGGTGTCCGCGTCGTAGCCCTCGGTGTCCTCGTTGAGCTTGGCAACGTAGTCCATGTAGCTCTGCTCGTCGGTGACGGCGGCCTTGAAGGCCTCGGCGTCGGCCTTGGCCTTGGCGGTGGCCTCCTCGGCGGTCATGGTCTCGTCTTCCTCGGTGTCCTCGTCGTCCGTCACGGCGGCGCCGGAGAAGGAGTAGAGGCGGTATTTGTAGAAGTCGTAGTCGGCGGCGTTCTCGGCGTAGTTATCCGCGATCTCCTGGCCGGTGAAGGTGAAGCTGTCGCTCTTCTGCTGGGAGAAGGTGGAGGCGATGTACTCCCGCTCCACGTTCTGGCGGAACACCTTCTCGGTCATACCCTTGCCGTAGGTCATGGCGAGGTAGGCGTTCAGGTCGCTGTACCCGGAGGCCACGGCGCTGGCCCGCAGATTCTCCACGGAGGAGTCCACGGCGGCCTTGTCCTCGTCGGAGAGGGTGTAGCCCTCCTTCTGGGCGGCGTCCAGCAGGGCGGCCAGGCTCTTCATGCGGTCAATGGCGGAGTTGGTGAAGAAGTCCGCCCAGGTCATATCCTCGGAACCCATGTAGGCCTGCTTGCGGAAGGAGGAGCCGGTGCTGGGCAGGAGCATGCTCATCAGCTCCGGGCTGCTGCCGTACTGGGAGTAGATGCTGGTGTAGTAGTTGTTGTAGGAGGTGAAATAGTTATAGTTAAAGTCGGCCACCGTGAAGGACTGGCTGCCGATCTTCAGCGCCGTGGTGCCGTTGTAAAAGAGGTTGGAGCTGAAAAACGCCACAAAGATCAGCACAAGCACAAAGCAGATCACAACGACGGTCACGGTCAGATTGTACTTCTTGCGCTGGCGGAGCGCCTTTTCCTCCTGGGCCCTCCTGGCGGCCTTGGCGGAGACAAATTCATCGCTCATGTGAATCATTCCTTTTTTCATTTGTTTTTCGTATGGATTGTTTGAGTATGAGGCTCAGTGCAGTATTATACAATAAAGTTTGCGTTCTTGCAAGTGAAATTATTGTGAACAGCCAACATTTTCAAAAAAATCCCCGCCGCTTTTAAGCGGCGGGGCGGGAAATACGGGTTTTTCAGATGATCCGCTTGGCGCAGAAGTAATCCTTCAGCTCGGAGATCTTCACGCCGGTCTTGGCGGTGGAGGCGTGGATATAGTGGTCGTTGCCTATGTAGATGCCCACATGGGAGGCGGTGGTGCCGTTCTGGGTGAAGAAGATCAGGTCGCCGGGCTGAAGCTCGGAGCGGCTGACGAAGCGGCCGTTGTTCTTGCACTGCAGGGAGGCGCGGCGCTCCATCTTGTAGCCGAACTGGCCGTAGACGTAGTACACAAGGCCGGAGCAGTCAAAGCCCTTGGAGGGGGATTCCTCGCCGTAGACGTAACGGTAGCCCTCGAACTGCAGGGCGAAGTTGGCGATCTGCTGGCCCAGGCTGTAATTGGAGGTGGCGTCACGCTTGTCGGTGGTGTAGGTGGGGCCGCCGGAGGTGATGTCTATGTAGTCGGAACGCATATAGCCGGTGCCGGCGGAGGTGACGATCTTGTACCAGCCGTTGTTGATGCCGACAATGGAGACGCTGTCGCCCTTGTTATAGGAGGCCATGGCCTTCTTGCTGGTGGAGGGGCCGCTTCTCATACGCACGGAGTCGCCGTTGACAACGCCGGAGGCCTTGAAGTTCTCGGCCTTTACCTGGTTATCCAGATACTCGCTGGACACGTAGCCCGTGGTTCCCAGGTAGTTGATCAGGTACCAGTCGCTGCTGGTCTTCTCCAGAATGACGACTACGGTGCCGCTGCCGATGACGCTCACCCGGTCATAGTCGGTGCCGGGGCCGGAGCGGATGTTCAGCGCGGAGGCGCTGACGGTGGCCGCGCCCCAGGCGATGACCCGGTCATCGGCCAGGGCCGTCACGGAGACGGCGCACAGGAGCATGACCAGAACGAGGGCCGCGCAAATGAGTTTTTTGAAGTTTTTCATATTTTTCCCTTTCCTTACTTAGCGGAAAGCGCCCTTTCCAGCCAAACGGACGCCACGTCCATGGCCGCGTAGAGGCCGCTCTTTTCCGTCTTCTTTACCACCCTGTCCCTGGATTTGAGATCCGGGTCGGTAAGCTGAAGCTGGACGCTGACACGGGTGGCAACATCCATGTCGTCCGCCTTCCTGGTGTCGGTGATCTGCATCATGATGATGTATTTGTCCGACATACTGCCGTAGTAGAGGATATTGTCTTTCCTGCGGAGGGGACGCCCGCGGTATTCAAGAAGATCCTTGGTGTTGGTTGTGGTGGACATCGCTAAACCTCCTGGAAATATCGTAACCAAATTGTAACACATTGTTTCTCTATTGTCAACACCTGGACGGAAAAAATTTTTAGCGGGCAGAAAAGTCCCAAAATCCACAAGATATGGGCATTTTTCGGACTGTTGGGCGCAATCGGTTGAAAATAATTTTGTTGTTATGTAAATCTCCCGCCGATTTGGGCAAAACAAAATAGTTACAAATGATTACAAAACTGTAACTATTTTCCCTGTCTATCCCCTTGACAGGGCCGCGGGACGGTGGTATACTCCATTCATAAACACATGAACAAATGTTCATATGAAAGGATGAGCCAACGTGGATGAGAGAAACGAGCTGATGTGCGACGAGTCCTGCTCCCACAACGAGGTGGTGGAGAAGGTTCGCGCCGATATGCCCGACGACGACACGCTCTATGAGCTTGCCGACCTTTTCAAGATGTTCGGCGACTCCACCCGCATGAAGATCATGTTCGTGCTGATGGAGCAGGAGATGTGCGTCTGCGACATCGCGGAGCTTTTGGGGATCAGCCAGTCGGCCATCTCCCACCAGCTGCGGATCCTCAAGCAGTCGAAGCTGATCTCCAGCCGCCGGGAGGGCAAGAACATCATCTGTTTTCTGGCCGACGACCATGTGCGCAGCATCATCGACCAGGGACTTTCCCATGTCCTTGAATGACAACGGCTGACATTCTATTTTTGATTATTTATATGAGGAGGAACTACATATGAAAAAGATATTCCGTTTGAAGGATCTGGACTGCGCCAACTGCGCCGCCAAGATGGAGCGCAATATCAAGAAGGTCAAGGGCGTGAACGACGCCTCCGTGAACTTCCTCACCCAGAAGATGACCGTGGACGCTGAGGACTCCCGCTTTGAGGAGATCATGGACGAGGTCGTGAAGCTCTGCCACAAGGTGGAGCCCGACTGCGTGATCGTGAGGTGACGGTCATGACGCGCCGTCATAAACGGACCCTCTTGATCATTCTGGCAGCCTTCGTCCTCTTTCTGGGGGGGGAGCTCGTGCCGCTGGGAGGAGTCTGGAGGTTCCTGGCCTTTCTCGTGCCCTACCTCCTTGTGGGTTGGGAGGTGCTGTGGCGCTCGGTACAGAACATCGCCCACGGGCAGATCTTTGACGAGAACTTCCTTATGAGCGTGGCCACCATCGGGGCCATGGCCGTGGGCGAGTACGCCGAGGGCGTGGCGGTGATGCTCTTGTATCAGGTGGGCGAGCTGTTCCAGTCCGTGGCCGTGGGCAAGTCCCGCCGCTCCATCACCGCCCTTATGGATATCCGCCCGGAGTACGCCAACGTGATCCGGGACGGCCAGACGGTGGAGACGGATCCGGAGGACGTGGCCGTGGGCGAGGAGATCGTCATCAAGCCCGGCGAGCGGATCCCCCTGGATTGCGTGGTCACCGAGGGCTCCGGCAGCGTCAACACCGCCGCCATGACCGGCGAATCCGCCCCCCGGGACGTGACCGTGGGGGACAGCCTGGTGTCCGGCACCGTCAACATCAACGCCGTCCTCCGGGCGCGTGTCGCCAGCGTCTACGCCGACTCCACCGTGGCGCGGATCCTGGACATGGTGGAGAACTCCTCCGAGCGCAAGGCCCGCACGGAGAACTTCATCACCAAATTCGCCCGGTATTACACCCCCGCCGTGGTGTTCGCCGCCGTGGCCCTGGCCCTGATCCCGCCCCTGGCCTTTTCCCGGCCCTGGGGGATCTGGATCCACCGGGCGCTGGCGTTTTTGGTGGTGTCCTGCCCCTGCGCGCTGGTGATCAGCGTGCCGCTGAGCTTCTTCGCCGGGATCGGCGGGGCCTCCCGCCGGGGGATCCTGGTGAAAGGCTCCAACTACCTGGAGGCCCTGTCCCACGCCCGGGCCGTGGTCTTTGACAAGACCGGCACCCTCACCCGGGGGGCCTTTACCGTCACCTCCGTGGCCCCCCGGGGCATGGACGCGGAGGAGCTGCTAAATCTGGCCGCCGCCGTGGAGAGCTGGTCCACCCACCCCATCGCCCGGGCCGTCACGGAGCGGGCGCTCTGCCCCAAGAAGGCCGACGGGGACGTGGAGGAGCTGCCCGGCATGGGCATCAGGGCAGCCGTGGAGGGCCGCCGGGTGTCCGTGGGCAACAGGCGGCTGATGGCCTCGGAGGGCATAGACGCCCCGGAGGACGACGCCGCCGGTACCGCCGTCTACGTCAGCGTGGACGGGCGCTACGCCGGGGAGATCGTCATCAGCGACACGCTCAAGGAGGACGCGGCGGACTGCGTCCGGCGCCTGCACGCCATGGGCGTCCGGGCGGTGATGCTCACCGGCGACCGCCGCGCCGCCGCCCAGGCCGCCGCGAAGGAGCTGGGGGTGGATCAGGTCATGAGCGAGCTTCTGCCGGAGGACAAGGTCTCCGCCCTGGAGAAGCTGATGGAGGACACCGACGGCGCCGTGGCCTTCGTGGGCGACGGCATCAACGACGCGCCGGTGCTGATGCGGGCCGACGTGGGCCTGGCCATGGGCGCCCTGGGCTCCGACGCCGCCATCGAGGCGGCGGACATGGTGCTGATGGACGACCGCCCCTCCCGGGCGGCGGAGGCCATCGCCATCTCCCGGCGCACCATGGGCATCGTCTGGCAGAATATCCTCTTCGCCCTGCTCGTCAAGCTGGCGATGCTGCTGCTCATCGCCGTGGGCTTTGCCAATATGTGGCTGGCCGTCTTCGCCGACGTGGGCGTGGCGGTGCTGGCGATCCTGAACGCCCTGCGGTGCATGAACGTGAAAAAGCTCGACGCCTGAACGGTACGGTACATAACACATAAACAAAAAAGCCTCCGGTAGTTTCTACCGGAGGGCTTTTTCCGTATGATTCAATTTTTCTCCAGGTAAGATTCCACCAGCTCCTGCAAAAGCTCGTCTCTGTCGATGCGGCAGATCAGGGAGCGGGCGTTGTTGTAGTTGGTGATGTAGGTGGGATCCTCGGACAGAATGTAGCCCACGATCTGATTGATGGGGTTGTAGCCCTTGAGCTTGAGCGAATCGTATACCGAGGACAAAACCTCCCGCGTACCTATCTTTTTGTCTGCAACGCTGAACTTCCTGGTGAATTCAAGATCATCCATGTCCATGGTCCCTCCTTGTCCTTATGATTTGCCGTTGGTCTTGAATATATCAATTATATCAAAAAATCCCGCCTTGTAAAGTTAAAAAACGACAAAATAAAATTACAGTTTTGTAATTTTCCGGGCTTTCGCCCCCTATACGGGCCTCCCGTCCCGGATACGAAAGACGATATACTCCGCCTCCCCTATCTTCACCGCCGAGCCGAGGCGGAAGGCCTCGATCATGGGGAAGGGGGCGGAGGGCGTCCAGGGGAAGGCCAGCAGCGTCCCCTCCCCGTCGGGTTTTGTCAGCGCCCCGTAAATTCGCCCGGCGGAGGCGGCCAGGACGGGGTCGGCGAAATACCGGGCCGGGTCGCCCTCGGGCCGCCAGCCGTCGATGGTCTCCGGCCCCGCCGCCCCCCGCTCCGGCGGCTCCGGCGCATGGGGTAGCTCCGGCTCCCGATCGTCAATCGACGTCTCCGGGGCCGAATCGTCGGCTGGCGTCTCCGGCGCGGCCTCTGGAAAGGCGGCAGTCTCCCCCTCCGGCTCCGGCGATGGCCTCACCGCCGGGAGCAGGCCGGAGAGCGGCTCCCCCGCCGGGATCAGCACGGCCCGCCACGCCCCCTTCAGGGGGAAGTCCCCCAGGGCGAGGCGGGTCATCGTCCTGGAGAGGGCCAGGCCCCCGGCCTGCTGGACGGGGATCCCCAGGGACAGGACGCCGCTTTCCGACACCAGCGCCAGCCGCGACACGCCGGGATCCCGGTCCGACGTATAGGTGAACACCGTCCTGGGGCCCTTTTCGGCCACGGTAAGGCTCCCGGCGGGGAGTCCGTCTTTTGTGAGTACCTCATAAGACATACGCTGTCCTCCCAACAAATAGCGTCTACGGGCGCAAAAAGCCCGGGCGTAAAAGCATACGCCCGGGGAGGTGGATTTATACTAAGGGGCCGGGGGGCATCAGCCCACGGTGTAGTCGCCGCGGATCAGGAGCTTTGTGTTGTCGCGGGTGGCCTTGACGCCGTTGCCCTTGATGGTGACCATATACATATGGTTGACGGTAAGCTCCGCCCCTGCGTCAGAGACGCTGACGCCGCCTGTCTCGTCGATCAGCCGGGGGGAATCCGGGCCGTTGGACACCGCCGTTCCTATGCGCAGCATGATCTCCGTACCCACGCCGCAGGTGACGGCCTGGCCCTTTTTCAGCGTGACCACCACAAAGCCGGAGGGCTGGGGATCGCCGGACGCGCCGGTGGACTGGCCGGCGATCTGGCGGAACTGCTCGGTAAGCTCGGCGGCCTTGGCCTCCATGGCCTGCTCCACCGCCGCCTGGATCTGGGGCTTCACCGTCTCGTTGAGATAGCTCAGCGTCACCAGCGGGTCGGATTGGGAGCCGTAGTTGGTGACGGCCAGGGTGGTCAGGCCGGATACCAGCGCCGTGAAGGCGAGGACGGCTATGGCGATTGCGAATTTTTTACCCTTACTCATCTTATGTATCTCCTTTGCAAAGCCGTGGGGGAGTGGGGAACCGCTCCCCCGGGGTGTCTTATCCGTGGAGTCCGAAGCTGACGGCGATGGCGTCGTCCACCTTGTTCATCAGCTCCTCGTCCACCCTGCCCATCCGCTCGCGCAGACGGCGCTTGTCTATGGTCCTGATCTGCTCCAAAAGCACTACCGAGTCGCGGGTCAGTCCAAAGGAACGGGCCTCCAGTTCGATATGTGTGGGCAGACGTGCCTTTCCGATCTGTGATGTGATCGCCGCGGCGATCACCGTCGGGCTGTGCTTGTTGCCCGTGTCGTTTTGGACAATAAGTACAGGCCGCATGCCGCCTTGCTCGCTCCCTACAACGGGGCTCAGGTCGGCGTAGTAGATGTCTCCTCTTTTGACTGCGCTTTGCACGCTCTTCACTCTCCGACGAATTGATAGTCGTCCCCGCCCGCCGGTCTCCCGGCGTTTCAGGACTACCATAATTCTTTCACAAAGCAGAGGGATTTATACAGTCTGGCATAAATTCCCCAGGGCAGATCCTCCGCCCGTTACAGTCTATGAGGGCGCGGTCACTTCTGTGCGGGGGCCTCCACATATACCCTGGGCACCCGCTTGCTGACGGAGCAGAGAAGCTCGTAGGAGATGGTACCGGCCCTGTGGGCCAGCTCCTCCGCCGTCTGGCGCTGTCCGAAGATCTCGATCAGGCTCTCCAAATTCACCTCCGGCAAGTCCGTCAGGTCGATCATGCACATATCCATGCAGATCCTGCCCCGCTGGGGGGCCGGCCCCCGCTCCGTCATGAAGGAGCAGTTGTTGGAGAGGGTGCGCAGAAGCCCGTCGGCGTAGCCGATGGGGATAACGCCCATGCGCGTGCGCCGGGGCGTCACATAGGTGCCGCCGTAGCTGACGGGCAGCCCCGCGTCGATGTATTTGATGGTGGAGACGTGGGTCATCAGTCTCATGCAGGGCCGCAGGCCCAGCCGCCCGCCGTCCCCGAAGCCGTAGAGCAATATCCCCGGCCGCACCATGTCCAGCGCCGTCTCGGGATATCCGGCCACCGCCCCGGAGTTGGCGCAGTGGCGCAGACGGAAGCTGATCCCGGCGCTCTCCACGGCGGCGATGACCCTCATGAAGAGGTCGAACTGCCCCAGGGTATACCGCCGCGCCTCCTCCCCCGGCTCGTCGGAGACGGCGAAGTGGGTGTAGATGCCCTCGGGATCCAGGTTCCTCTGGCGGCAGGCGGAGACGATGTTTTCAATGCCCTGCTCAAAATGCTCCCCGGCGGTGAGAAAGCCCAGCCGGGACATACCCGTATCCACCTTGATGTGGATGCGCAGGGTCTTGCCCAGCGCCGCCGCCTCCTGGGAGTACTCGATGGCCTTGGCCTCGCAGGTGACGGTCTGGGTCAGGTCGTACCCGATAAGCTCCCCCACATACTCCCGGGGGGTGTGGCCCAGGATCAGAATGGGCATACGGATCCCGGCCTGGCGCAGCTCCACCGCCTCGTCCAAGCATGACACGGCCAGGTAATCCGCCCCGATGCTCTCCAGGCGGCGGGAGACCTCCACCGCGCCGTGGCCGTAGGCGTCGGCCTTGACCACGCCCAGAAATTTGCACTTCTCCGGCAGGATCCCCCGGATCTGCCGGTAGTTATGCTCTATATTGTCCAGGCTGATCTCCGCCCAGGTGCGCTTTCGTAGATCCATGCAGGGTCACTCGACTTTCATATCGTAAAAATCCGCTGTGATAACGGTATAGCCGTCAAAAATAAATTCCGCGTGGAGGGGCAGTCCCGCCCCGTCGAACCAGGTGCGCAGCTCCACCTCGTCGTCAACGCGATAGAGGGCCGCCAGGCAGTCGGTGTCCCCCCAGCGTTCCTTCACCGTCTCGGTGACCAGTCCCTCGCCCCAGGCGGACACCATCACCGGCACCGCGTCCACCGGCGACAGCCCGTCGGGCAGGATCTCCCCGGTGTAGACCTCCGCGCCGGTATAGCTCAGCGCCGTCCCGCCGTCGCCCAGCTTCACCTGGGCCCCGGCGATGATCTCCGGGCTTGTCACCGTGATCACCCCGTCGTCCGGGAGGCCGGTAAAATCAAGGCCGAAATCCATGACCCGATCCCCGTAATCGGCGCGGATATCCGCGGCGAAGGTCACGGCGGCGGCCTGGGAGAAGGACTGCCGGATCCCGGCCATGGTATCCTCCCGGGCGGCGCCGGAGCAGGCGGACAGGCAGAGCAGCAGAGAGACGGACACAGCGGCGGGCAGAACGCGCAAAAGACTCACCTCAAAATAGATTTGAGACAGTCTGTCATGTCCGTGGGGGTCATGGCGTACTGGCCGAACCGGGCCGCGCACCAGTCCCCCGCCGCCCCGTGCCAGTAGGCCGCCCTCCAGGCGGCTCCGGGGAGCTTCTGGCCCAAGAAGGCCAGCATGATCCCCGCCAGCACGTCCCCGGAACCGCCGGTGGCCATGCCGGGGTTGCCGGTGGTGTTGATATAACAGCACCCGTCCGGCGCGGCTGTGACGGTCCGATGCCCCTTCAGCACCACGGTGACGCCGTGGCGGAGGGCAAATTCCCTGGCCGCCTCCACACGGGAAAGGCGGGAAAGCCCGTCGGACAGCCGGGCGAACTCCCCCTCGTGGGGGGTGAGGATCACGGGACATGACAGCTTATCCAGTACATCTATATGCGCGGATACCGCCGTTATGCCGTCCGCGTCCACGATCACGGGGACGGTGGAATTTTCCAGGATCGCCAGGGTGACCTCCCGCGCCCAGGGGGAGAGGCCCAGCCCCGGCCCCACCAGCGCCGCGTCGCATTTTTCAAGTCTCGGCAGAAGCTCCTTTAGCGCGGCGGGGAGATCCTCCGGGAGCGGAAAGACCATAGCCTCGTCGTTTTTCACGGCCTCGATGGCGTAAACGCTCTCCGGCACGCCCAGGAACACCAGGCCCGCGCCGCTTCTCACTGCCGCCCTGGCGGCAAAGGTCGGCGCGCCCGTAAAGCCCACGGAACCGGCCACGATCAGCACCCGCCCGAAGCGCCCCTTGTGGGCGTTCTCGTCCCGGACAGGCAGCGCGGCGTCCGCGGCGGCGATCTCCCAGGTCTTGTCTTGCAGCAGAACCATACGCGCCTCCCGGAACAAAGGTTGAACACAGATAAAGGTATTATAACACATACATCGGAAAATGTCAAAACCAACATACAACGGGCCGAAAAGTCCCGTTTCCCGGCCCGGATTATCAAAGGGAAATTCTCACTATGACAGCCAAAAAATATTTCAGATATATTTTATAAAACGAGTGTCAGATTTATCCGAAAAAGTTGTTTATATAAGTGAAAGGAGGAACAGCATGGAGGATAGTGAAATTATCCGGCTTTACTGGGACAGGAATGAGCAAGCCATAAACGCAACAGCCGATAAATACGGGCATTACTGCAAAGCCATAGCAAAGAACATATTAAACTGTGAAGAAGACGCGGAAGAATGTGTTAATGACACATACCTGAAAGCATGGAACTCCATGCCAACACAATGGCCCCCACAGTTGGCAGCATTCCTCGGAAAAATCACGCGGAACCTGTCCTTTAACCGATATAAGCGCCAACACGCCGAAAAACGGGGCGGCGGCGAAATATCGCTTGTTTTAGACGAATTGGCCGACTGCGTTTCAGACGTTGACGATGTGGAAGAAACGATCGACAGGCAAGAACTGATAAAGGCCATTGATTCCTTTGTGGGAAGCCTTTCAGAACGGAAAAGGCGTATCTTTGTACGCCGTTATTGGTATGCAGATCCCGTCACGGAAATCGCAAAGGACAGCGGTATGCTGGAGGGAACCGTATCAAAGACACTGGAGCGAACACGAAAACAGTTGAAGGTATATCTGACAGAAAGGGGCTTTGAGATATGAAAAAGGAAGACTTCTTTGATGTCCTGGGCGAACTTGATGATACCCTTGTGAAAGGAGCAAAGTCAGCTATGAAAGAAAATAAAAAAAGAAAGTCCGCTTGGGTCAAGTGGGGCGCTGTGGCGGCTTGCCTGTGCCTGGTCGCTGCTGTCGGAATTATTGGACTGGCGCAAGGAGTTGATAGCCCCAATGAATATGTGGCGCACATTTTTTCATCTTATGAGGAATTTGCCAGTGTCGTTCCCGATATACAAATTATAGAAAATCTTTCCAAGCTTGACGGAGTAGATGTAACCATCTATGGAGCTCTTATTGATGCTTCCATCGAGGATCATACAAAGATCGAAAACTATGCCTGGTTCGATATAGGAGCAAAACAAGGAGAAAAAACCATTGCGGCTGTCCGATTCAAATTGAACGACAAAGACAGCGCCGCTGTTTATATTAAAAATTACTCTTTAGTAAACGAAACAGCCATAAACGGCGAACAACTATTTTACGCGTACAATGCTGACCTGGAATATTGGGACTCTATTGTTGAGGTGGACGGAAATTACTACAATATTCTTTACTACTCCGCATCTGAACAGGATTTTATTGATTTTATCTCCGAATTGTTGAAGAAATGAGTTAGTCAAAAGCATCTTTCTATACAAGGGCAGTCGATTTTTTCGACCGTCCTTTTTTGTAAACTGAAAATCACTCGCTTAGCGAGTGATTTTCAGTTTATAAAAAAACTGCCCCGAAGGGCAGTTTTTTCCAGGTTGTCAAAAAACTCAAATTTGACGTTTTTTCCGGCGGCATGTACGTCGGAAAAAATTCCTTTTGTCACGCAAGTGTGCCGCCTTGCGGCGCGCGCGGCGTGACGGCAGGGAAAATTCGGGTAAATTTCGCAAAATTCACACGAATTTTCCCGCACGTTCCCCTTTGTCGGAAAAGGCCAACGGCCTTTTTCGACAAACTGAAAAAAACTGCCCCGAAGGGCAGTTTTTTCATGTTTTCAGTTGTCGAAAGCTTACTTCAGCTCGACCTTGGCGCCGGCTTCCTCAAGCTTCTTCTTGAGTTCCTCAGCCTCGTCCTTGGAGCAGGCCTCCTTGATGGTCTTGGGGGCGCCCTCAACGGTGGCCTTGGCCTCGGCAAGACCCTGGTTGGTGATCTCGCGGACAGCCTTGATGACCTTGATCTTGGCGGCAGCGTCGAAGCTGGCAAGAACGACGTCAAACTCGGTCTTCTCCTCGGCGGCGGGGGCGGCAGCACCGGCGGCGCCGGCGGCGGGAGCGGCCATGGCGGCGGCGGAAACGCCGAACTCCTCCTCCAAGGCGTGGACAAGCTCAGAAAGCTCAAGAACGGTAAGAGCCTTGACCTCTTCGATCAGGGCGGTGACTTTTTCACTGGCCATTTTAAAATTTCCTCCTGTAAGTATTTTGTTTAAATCAGAATGTGGGTGTCAGCGGCGCGGGACTTACTCGGCGGGAGCGGGCTCCGGCTCTTCGGCGGGAGCGCCCTGCTTTTCGGCGATGGCCTTCAGCACGCAAGCCAGGCCCGCGATGGGGGCCAGCATGGTGCCCAGCACCTGCGCGCGCAGAACGGGCAGCGGGGGGATCTTGGCAAGGGCTTTGATCTCATCGACGGAGATCACCTTCCCGTCCATGAAGCCGCCCTTGATCTCGAAGCAATTGGGGAGCTTCTCGGCGAACTCGGAGACGACCCTGGCGGGAGCCAGTGCGTCCTCCTGGGAGACAGCCAGAGAAGTGGTGCCATGGAGCAGGGGATCCAGCTCGCTGTATCCGGCGTCGTCGATGGCGAACCGGATCAGGGTGTTCTTGACGACAGCGTAATCCACCTTCTCCTCGCGCATCTTGCGGCGAAGGGCGGTGTCGTCGGCCACCGTGATACCGGAGTAATCCACCAGCACACCGGCGGCGGCGCCCTTGAGCTTCTCCTTCAGCGCGGCCACCACGGCCTGCTTCTCGCTCAGGACCTTTGCATTGGGCATTTTGTTTTCACCTCCGTGGTTTTAATGGCGTCCACAGAAAATGCCCTGACGCGCAAAGCATCAGGGCATGGTAAAGCAAATCGACATTTGCCGCCCTCGGCAGGATTTACGGCCTTGCGCCACCTGCTGTCTTTGGAACGCTTGAGTATCATAGCACAGCTGTGGCGGCTTGTCAAGAACTTTTTTCATTTTCCTGACGGCCGTTTTCCCCGGCGGCGGGCATTTTAATAATTCTCCGCGTGGACCTCGAAGAAGCTCTGGGGGTGGTTGCAGGTGGGGCAGACCTCGGGGGCCTTGGTGCCCACGCAGATGTGGCCGCAGTTGCGGCACTCCCACACCTTGACCTCGCTCTTTTCAAAGACCTTGGCCGTCTCCACGTTCTTCAAAAGGGCGCGGTAGCGCTCCTCGTGATGGCGCTCGATCTCCGCCACCAGGCGGAACCGGGCGGCCAGCTCCGGGAAGCCCTCCTCCTCGGCGGTCTTGGCAAAGCCCGCGTACATATCGGTCCACTCATAGTTCTCGCCCTCGGCGGCCTCCCGCAGATTCTGGGCGGTGTCGCCGATGCCCTCCAGCTCCTTGAACCAGAGCTTGGCGTGTTCCTTCTCGTTGTCGGCGGTCTTCAAAAACAGGGCCGCGATCTGCTCATAGCCCTCCTTCTTGGCCTTGGAGGCAAAATAGGTGTACTTGTTGCGGGCCTGGGACTCCCCCGCGAAGGCGGCCAGCAGGTTCTTCTCCGTCTGTGTTCCGGCGTATTTGCTCATGGTGTTTTCCCCTTTCGTCGTTTTTTATGAATTTCTCTTAATGAGAATGATTCTTATTTATATTTTACCCTATCCCGCCCTGTCTGTCAAGCGGAAAAAGGGCGCTCCGGCCTTATTCGATGGTATATTTCGGCTCCCGCTGGCTGAGAATGGCGGAGACGCCGTCCACCACACCGGTGACGATCAGGGCCACGGCGGTGAAGGTCCAGAGGGTCTTGCGGATCTTGAAGGGGCTGGCGAAGATGATGACAGCCAGGACGATGGACAGCACCGCGGCGATGCCGGTGGTCTGCCACATGCCCCGCTTGAGCCGGATCATATCCACCGCCCACTGGAGCTTCAGGATCCCGGTGAGCAGGGCGGCGATGCCGTAAAAGATGGTGATGGGCATAAAGGAGCGGACGATCCAATCGGCCTTATACACCAGGAAGATGCCCACCGCCAGGGAGATCAGCCCCTTGGTCAGCTGCTGGCTCAAGGCGGCCTCCTCCGGGTCGGTACTGAAATAGGTGATGGCGTTCAGCACCCCCAGGACGCAGAAAAGGATCCCCACGCCAATGACGATCAGCCTCGTGAACCCCTCGGGGTTGATGAAAAGCACGATGCCCACGGCCACTTCGCACAGGCACAGGATCAGCTTGCCGATGATTTTTTTGAATTTTTCCATGGATATCCCTCCCGATCATGATCTTTACCGGCAGCGGGCGGAACTCATGCCCCGGTATCAACACCATCATACCCCATCACAGCCTTTTTTTCAAGAGGGCTTTCCTATATTTTCAAAGGTTCCCCCTGTTACAATAAATTTGCCCCAACTATGTGGCAGCCGGCCACGGGCGAGGGGTATCTCGTTGCCCAAGCTGTTAGA